>JAJFFA010000721.1 GCA_021776885.1 Planctomycetota bacterium | reverse complement strand
CGGGGAGAGGCCAGGATCGACTCCCAGATGGGCATGCCCTCCGTCTCGAACTCGAAGTCGGCGCTCTGCACGAATTGCTCCGAGCGCTCGAAGAAGCACCAGGCGTGGGCCAGCAGCGTGCGCCGCACCCGAGCCCAGGTCGCCAGCCGCCCCGTCGGGCCCAGCACCACAGCCAGGTTGCGCCCCAGGGCACGGCGCACCCCGCCCAGGAGCACGACGCACGCAGCGCTGAGCACGGCCAGCAGGCCTGCGATCACGAAGTCGGGCAGCCAGCGCGTGAGCACACCGGGCGCGCGGTACCAGAAGACTCCGGTGAAGTGCAGCGGGCCACACAGCCTGCGCATCCAGCCCACCCGCGGGGCCTGGGGAGCAGGAGCCCGGGGAGCGACGGAGGCGGAGCCCGGCTTCACGGCCGTCACGGAGCGTCCACGAAGAGCCAGGCCGCGGCTCCGCCCGCGGCGAGGCTCGAGACCAGCAGGCGCTGCGGCGGCGCGAGCTCGCGGCCGTCGTGGGGACGGATCCCCAGCTCGGGATCGATCGACTCGAAGCCCGGGGTTGGGCCGAAGGGCGAGGAGAGGGCCAGGATCGCTGCGCCCAGGAAGCCCCCACCGAACTCGCCGAGAGTCGCCTTCGGCGCCAGCACGGTCGGCAGCGCCTCCGCTCCGAGGACGCGCTTCAGCACCTGCGCCTCGAGCCAGTCGCCGCGCCGACTCCCGGAAGCTCCCGAGACGACGGCGTCGAAGTCCGCCGGGGAGAGGCCGTGGCGCTGCATACCGCGCGCGAGGGCGGCGCTCAGGTGCGCGACTCCGCTGCCCCAGTCCGTGCGCGGCGCGCTGGGATCATTGGCCCGCACGGCGCCCGTGATCCGGGCGCGCACCCGCGCACCCCGGGCCGCGGCGTCGCTCGCCCGCTCGAGCACGAGCAGCGTGGCGCCCTCGGCGGCGAAGAACCCGTCGCGTCCCGCGTCGAAGGCGCGCCCCAGCTCCCCTCCGCCAGCGGCCCCGCGCGAGAGGGCTGCGTACTGATCGAGCATGCCGTGGGTCAACGAGCCCATCTCGTCGACCATGCCGACCAGCGCCAGCTCGCAGGCTCCGTCGTCGAAGCAGGCCGCACCCTGGATCAGGGCCAGCAGGCCGCTGGCCTCACGCTGGACCACGGTGATGTTCGCGCCACGCAGCTCCGAGTCGAGGGCGACCTGACCCGCGTGGGCGTTGGCCACCGACTCCATGAACAGGAACGGCGAGGCGCTCTGGGGCCCCGCGCCCGCGATCTGATCCAGGAGCTTGGCCGTGAAGTCGTTGGGCCCGAAGGCCGTGCCCAGGCTGACCGCGACGTCGCGTCCGGCCCGGGCCGCGCGCTCGAGACCCGCATCCTCGAAGGCCATGCGCCCCGCCGCCACCGCCAGGCGCGAGGGCAGGCTCTGGCGCCGCGCCTTGGCCGCATCGATCCAGGGCTTGAGCTGTGCCGGGTCGACGCGCCCCGCGAAGCGCGCCGGCTGCGCGGGGTGCCACGCGGGGGACTGGTCCACCTCGCAGCGCACGACCCGGCTCTGCGCCAGGCCCGCGGCCAGGGCCTCCACGCCCGCACCGTGGGGACCGATCGTGCCCAGCCCCGTGACGACCAGGTCGCTCCTCATCCGGCGCCCTCCGAAGCCGGCGAGGCCGCCGAACGGAAGACGACCGCCGCGTTGGCGCCGCCGAAGGCCAGGTTGACCGAGAGCGCGGCGCAGGGCAGGGAGAGGGCGCGCTCGCCCCCGTGCGCGAGCCCCGCCGGACACTCTGCATCGAGGGGACCGGGGTTGGGAGCCGGCGGCAGCTTGCCGCGGGCCAGGGCCAGGATCGAGGCGATCGCCTCGACGCCACCACAGGCGCCGAGCAGGTGCCCCACCGAGCCCTTGGTCGCCATCACAGCGATCTCTGCCAGGCGGGTTCCGAAGACGCGCTCGAGCCCCTTCCACTCCGCCGCGTCGTTCAGCGGCGTCGCGGTGCCGTGGGCGTTGACCAGCCCGATGGCCTCGGGCGCGAGGCGCGCGTCGGCCAGAGCCTTCTCCAGCGCCAGGGCCAGGCCCGCGCCGTCCTCGTCGGGGGCGGTCATGTGGTGCGCGTCGCAGGACGACCCCGCGCCCGCGAAGGTCGCCAGGACGCGCGCACCACGGGCCGCGGCGTGCTCGGCGGTCTCGAGCACGAGCACCCCCGCGCCCTCGCCCAGGGACAGCCCGGCCCGCGACGCTTGAAAGGGGCGGCAAACTTCCTCGTCGACGGCGCGCAGGGCGTTGAAGCCCGCGTAGGTCAGCTGGCAGAGCGAGTCCGCGCCCCCCGCGAGGGCCAGGTCGACCTCGCCCGAGCGCAGGCTGCGCAGGGCCGCCTCGAGGGCCATGGTCGCCGCCGAGCAGGCCGAGGAGAGGGTCACCACCGGGCCCCCGAAGCCCAGGGCGCGGGCCACGGCGTCCGTCGGCCCGTTGTGCTGCTGGGAGGCGATGCGGCTGACCCGTGGGCGCCGCGCGCCGGGCTGACGCAGGTCCCAGTAGAACGACTCGCCCTCGAACATCCCTCCGGTGCTGCTGCCCAGGAAGAGCCCGGCCTGCGTGGCCAGCTCCCGCGCCCGCGCCTGGTCGAGGGCCTCGCGCGCCGCCACGAGGCCGAAGGTGTCGCTGCGCGAGAGGCGCCGGCGATGGGCCGGCGCCAGGTCCGGCAGGGCCGCCTCCAGATCCAGGGCGACCTCGCCCGCGATGTGGGTGCGGTGCAGCTCCGTCGAGAAGAGCTCCACGTCGCCGATCGCAGCCTGTCCCGAAGCCAGGCCCTGGGCGAAGGCGTCGACACCCAGGCCGTAGGGCGTCACCGCGCCCATGCCCGTCACGACGACGTCAGACAGAACGGGCGGGGACGCGGCCAATCACGTCTCCGACGCGCGCGCTGCCTCGGCCTTCGCCATCTGCCCCTCGACGAAGCCGGCCAGCGAGGTGACCGAGTTGAACGCGGTTCGATCCATCTCGTCGCTCTTGACCTTGATGCCGAACTCGGCCTCGAGGCCGAGCACCAGCTCGAGGGCGTCGACCGAGTCGAGGCCCAGGCCCTCGCCGAACAGAGCCTGCTCGTCGCCGATCTCTTCGGGGGCCAGACCTTCCAGCATCAAGCAGTCCACGATGACGCGCTTGATCCGACTCTGAATGCTCTCGGAGGTCATGGTCTCGTCGGGCGGAAGGGGCGGCTGCGGCGCGGCGTGCGCGTCATCCGTGCGCGTCCTCATGGAGCGCGGGTCGGGCTTGTGGCGCGCTGTTCGCAGCTTCATAATCCTACTTGGAAGCGAAGGGCCTTGGAACAGGATTCTACAGCGGAGCACGCCCTCGTCGCAGCCTTCCTACGCTCCGCGCGGGAGTCGCCCGATCACGCCTGGGCCCACACCCAGGACGGCCCTCGTAGCCGCGGTGCGAGCGCCGAGCGTATCCTGACTGCGGGCGCGAGCCTGCGCGCAAACGGCCCCCCCGCGGGCGCCTTGGTCGGTCTGGTGATGCCCCCGGTCCCGGACGCCGTCGAGGCCCTGGCCGCCCTCTGGTGCGCAGGCCTGGTGCCGATTCTGATCGATCCCTCGCTGCCGCAGGACGCGGCCCGCGAGAGCGCGCGTCGCCTGGGAGCGCGGCTCTTCTGGTGCCCCGAACCCGGCCGCGATGCGACCCTCGACCCGGCCCGCGCCGAGCCGCTCGAGCCCGACCCGGTCGCGCCCGGCGCTGCGCACACACCGAGCGCCCACCCCGACGCGGCCGCGGTCAAGCTCACCTCGGGCTCGAGCGGCGCGCCCCAGGGCGTCGAGGTCAGCGCGGCAGCGCTGCTCGCTGACACCGAAGCCCTGGTGTCCTGCATCGGGCTCAGCGCCGGGGACCGCGGCCTGGTCGCCGTGCCCCTCTCGCACTCCTACGGCTTCTCCGTCCTGACCCTGCCCGCCCTGACCCACGGCCTGGAGCTGGTCTTCCCCGGCGACGCCGGCGTGCGCGCCGCAGCGCGCTCGATGCAGGCCACCTTCCTGCCCAGCGTCCCCGCCTGGTTCCACTCGGTGCTGCGCGGCGAGGGCCAGCTGGCGCCCAGCCTGCGCACCCTGGTCTCCGCCGGCGCGCCCTTGTCCGCAGACCTCGCGCGCGGCTTCCGCCAGCGCTTCGGCGTCCCCATCCACGTGCTCTACGGCGCGAGCGAGTGCGGCAGCATCACCTACGACCGCGAAGGTGGCGCGGCGGAGCGCGGACGCGTCGGCACCCTGCTGGACGGCGTGCGCGTCGAGCTCGAGGGTGGCTCCGAGGACGAACCCGGCCTGGTCAGCGTGCACTCCCCCGCCCTGGGCCTGGGCTACCTGCCGCGGGGCAGCGCGGGCGATCGCCTCGCCCACGGGCGCTTCCTGAGCGAGGACCTGGCGCGCTGGCGCGAGGGGGAGCTCGAGCTCTGCGGCCGGCGCAGCGAGTGGATCAGCGTGAAGGGCCACAAGGTCGACCCGCGCGAGGTCGCCGCCCGCATCGAAGCCCACCCACGCGTGCGCGAGGCCGCGGTGATCGCCAAGCCGCGCGCGGGTCAGACGGAGGAGACGGTACGCGCCGTGATCGCCTGCGAGGGCGAGCTCTCCTACCTCGAGATCGTCGAGTGGTGCCGCGCGAGCCTTGCCCCGCACAAGCTGCCGCGCAGCGTGGTCTTCGTCCGCGAGCTCCCACGCAACGAGCGCGGCAAGCTGGACCGCACGCGGTTGCGCGCGCTCTAGTCGGGGACCTCAGGAGGTCGAGACCGAGCCGCGGGCGTGCTGCCAGAGCGGGCCGTGCAGGCCGCTGCGGCGCAGGATGCGGAACAGGCGCTCGTCGAAGTTGACCTTGAGCGCGGGGATGCTCCACTGCGGATACTCGTCCTTGCGCGCCAGCAGCATCTGCTCGACGGTCGAGCGCAGGGCCACGCGCTCGGCGCGCAGTTCGGGGTCGAGGGACTCGTAGTCGTCGATCCAGATCATCAGGATCGCGCCGAAGGGGTCCAGGTCGACCAGGAAGTCGACCGTCTCCTCGACCTCCGCCAGGGTCTCCCCGACCGTGGCCAGGATGAAGGTGTGGCAGTCCGGGATCCCGACCTCGACGCACAGCTCGTGCAGGCGCCGGATGTGGTCGGTGGTGAAGCCCTTGCGCATCTTCTTCAGCACGCGGTTGGTGCCCGAGTCCGAGCCGATCTCCATCCCCGCGCAGCCCGCCTCGCGCGCTAGCTCGGCGAACTCGCGGTCGAAGCCCAGGGGGTTGGCGTAGCAGGTCCAGGGCACCTGCCAGTCGCGCGCGATCAGCTCGCGGCAGACCTTCTTGGCGTGCAGGGTCGGCAGGTTGAAGACCGAATCGACGATGAAGAAGTGCCGCGTCTCGGGGCGCTCCTCGAGGGTACGGAACATCTCGTCGACCACGGCGGAGGGCTCGCGCACGCGGCCCACACGGCCCTCGATGATCGGGTAGGTGCAGTAGTCGCAGCGCAGGGGGCAGCCGCGCTTGGTCTGTATCGACTCGATGGCATACTCGTCGTAGCGCGCGTCGACCAGGGTGCGGTCGGGCAGCGCCAGGGTGTTCATGTCGAGGAAGCTGCCCGAGCGTGGGTTCGAGACGATGCCGTCGGGGGTGCGCCGGTGCAGGGCACCGATGGCGTCGAGCCGCGTACTGTCGATTCCGGTGCCGTCGTTCTCGAGGGCAGCCACCAGCTGCGGGAAGGCCACCTCGCCCTCGCCGTCGATGCCGTAGTCGGGCTCGAGCCGGCGCATCAGCTCGACCGGCATGACGCTGAAGCCCGAGCCGCCCAGGACCACCGGCGCCGGAGAGGCCGCGCGCACCGCCCGCACCAGGCTGGCGTAGTAGTCGAGGTTGTCCGACAGCCCCGAGTAGTCGTTGTTCTGGATGTTGCGCATCCCGATCGCGACCAGATCGGGCTGCAGTTCGCCCAGGGCGGCCGTCAGGGCCTGGACCGCGTCCGGCGCGAAGCACAGGTCGACCAGGTGCTTCTCGTGGCAGTCCGGGGTGCTCGACATCACGTAGAGCAGGCCCAGGGGGGTGACGGCATCGGGGAGCTGCTCCCGATTGCCCGATACGAAGGCGATCTTCATCGGCGGGCGATAGCATGCCCCGCATGGAGAAAAGGGGCAAACGCGTTCTCGTCACAGGGGCCAGCCGCGGCATCGGTCGCGCCGTGGCCCTCGAGCTGGCCGCCATGGGCTTCGAGATCGGGCTGAACTTCCGCTCGAACGAGGCGGCCGCGGAGGAGACGCGCGCGGCGAGCGAGGCCGCGGGGGGCAGCGCCGTCCTCTTGCCCTTCGACGTCGCGGACGAGCCCGGCGCGCGGGCCGTGCTCGAGGCCGAGGTCGAGGAGCGCGGTGCCTTCTGGGGCGTGGTCCTCAACGCCGGGATCACCGCCGACGGCCCCCTGGCGGGCATGTCGAGCTCGGCCTGGTCGGATGTCCTGCGCACCAACCTGGACGGCTTCTACAACGTGATCCAGCCCCTGATGCTGCCCATGGTGCGCCTGCGCGACGGCGGGCGCATCGTCACCATGGGCTCGGTCTCGGGCGTGGTCGGCAACCGCGGCCAGGTCAACTACTCGGCCTCGAAGGCCGGCCTGATGGGCGCCACCCGAGCCCTGGCGCGGGAGGTGGGCAAGCGTCGGATCACGGTCAACTGCGTCGCCCCGGGCTTCATCGAGACCGACATGCTGTCCGGCCTGCCGGGCGAGGAGCTGGCCAAGCTCGTGCCCCTCAAGCGCCTGGGCCAGCCCGAGGAGGTCGCAGCCCTGGTCGGCTTCCTGTTCTCGGACAAGGCCGGCTACATCACCGCGCAGGTGCTCGGCATCGACGGCGGGATGACCTGAGCCAGCCTTCTGGCCCGTGCAGAACTGCGGCTCAGAAGCTCAGCCCGTACAGGATCGTGAGGTTGGTGCCGTCTTCGGAGAAGCCGACGTCCAGGCGGAAGACCGCCTGGCGCTCGAGCCCCAGGCGCAGCCCCAGCCCGACGCTGTCGCGCACCTTCGACTCATCGATCGACTCGAGCCCGGGGCCGACGGCGCCCAGCTCGTAGAAGAGGCCCAGCCCCACGCGCTCGACGCGCACGCGCTCGCTGACCTCGAAGCCGCGCGGCACGATGGCGATGCGGTACTCGGCCGCCGCAAACCAGGCGGCGGCGTCCGTGAAGCGGCCCGCGATGAAGCCGCGCAGGCGATTGCTGCCGCCCAGCGTGGGCAGGGCCCAGAAGGGCAGGTCGCCGCTCGTGTCCTGCACCTGGGCCACCACGCCCAGCACGTCCGTCGGCGGGTTCTCCTCCCTGTCGTCACCGCCGTCGTGGAACAGGGGCGGGACCTCGAAGAAGGCGCGGCCGTCGGCGCCGTAGGCCAGGCCGCTGCGGCCCCCGCTGATGAAGGGCGCGGAGTTGAACCAGCCGCGCAGGGCGTGGCCCGCGTAGGGGTTGGCCTGGCTGTCGCGGGTGTCGTAGCGCAGGCCGCCGCCGATCCACAGGCTGGCCAGGGAGTCGCCCTCGGTGAAGGTTCCGCGGAAGGTGTCCTGGGTGTCCGGCACGCCGGTCACGAACCCGCCCGATAGACTGCGCGTCTCGCCGCGGACCCCCAGGTCGACGACCCAGTCGTCGCCCGACTCGGGGATCGACTGCTGGTAGCCGAAGGCCACCGCCCCGATCTCCTCGGTGTAGCTCGTCTCGTCCTCCTGGCGCGAATCCGGGCCCAGGCCGAAGAAGCGCCGCGTCAGGGTGCGCGAGTAGCCCGCGAAGGCGCCCACGAAGCTGCGCTCCTCCTGCAGCACGCCACCCTGCTCCAGGTCGCGCTGATCCAGCCAGCGGCGCCAGATGAAGCTGTAGTTCTGCTGCCCCTCGGTGGTGTAGGTGAGCGTGGTCGTCGCGAACTCGCGCCGACGCTGGGTGCGGAAGTCGATGTCGGTCAGGGACAGGCCGCCGCCGGCGCCCACGTCGCTCTTGAAGAACACGATCGGCACGGCGAAGGTGCTGATCAAGAGACGGTCCGCCACGCTGCCCTCGACGATGCGGCCCTCCGGCAGGTAGCGCCAGCGCTCCGGGTTGGGGACGTCCTCGGGCAGGTCCGCCTTGGGGATGCGCCCGTTCGGGTCCATGCCCTGCATCAGGCCCGGGAACGCGTCCTTGCCCGGGCCCCGGCAAGCGGCGAGGCAAAGCAGGAGGGCGGGCAGCGCGTGGAGTCGCATGGGTCTGGAAGGGGGCGCCCGCCAGCGGACGCCCCCCCTAGAGAATGCCTCTCGTTCAGCGAGAGGTCACGGCGCGAATGTCACTTCCAGACCATCGGACAGGTTGAACTGCGCGCCGCCGCCCATGGAGTCACGGAACCACGACTGGAAGTTGAACGTCGCGCCGGGAACGATCGTGCCCTGGGGCGGGGCTATCGTGTTGTCCAGGGCGTGCTGGATCACGCCCATGCCATCGGCCTGCTCGATCGTGCGGCGCGTCGTCAAGCCGCCGACGCAGCGCACTCCGTTGCCGAAGGGCACCTGGATCTGATTCGGGCCGTAGAAGAAAATCCCGTTGGTCCCGGCCGGCAGGGGCTGGGCGATCAGGACCAGGTCGTTGGCCGCCACGCTGGCGGAGCCGGAGGCGGACATGACCGCAGCACCACCGCTCGAGTTTGCCGTCGAGGCGCAGTAGTTGGTTCCGATGCCGGTGTCGCCGCCCAGGCTGATGAAGCGTCCCGAGACCCCCATGGCCGTATCCGTCACGACGAGCGTGTTCGGGTCGAGGACGTGCACTCCGGCGTTGTCCGTGAACAGGATGTTCCCGTTGCCCAGCTCGTGGACGCCGCGCACGCCGGTGCCCACCGCGTAGTAGTTGATCTCGTTGCCCAGCCCGTCGTACTCGTAGACCCCGCTGGGCGTGATGAAGCCACCCGCCAGCACGTTGCCGTTGGAGCGCACGCTGAGCTGCTCGGGGAAGTCGATACCCGAGACGCCGTCCGAGTCATGGAAGATGCCCATGGGCGTCCCGTCGTAGCCGAACTGCAGGATGTCCTCGCCGGCGATGTCGGCGACCAGCAGGCTGCCGCCGAAGTCGACGACGTCGAAGGGGTCGCCGCTGGCGAACTGGTTCAGCAGGGTGCCATCCAGCATGTACTCCTTGGTCACGTCGCCGAAGCCGCCCGCGGAGTTCGTCACGTACAGGCTGCCGTTGGCGAGGGCGATGCCGCGCACGTTGTCGCGGTTCATGGTGATCGTCCCGAGGAAGGTCGTTCCGTCTCCACTGAAGCGGAAGACCGTGTCGCCGAGCTGATCGGAGACCCAGATCTCGCCTCCGACCACCACGGCCTCGATGGGTGTCATGGCTCCGGCCAGGGTCAGGTCGACGAAGTTCGCGTCGAGCAGGCTGCCGTCCATCGCATCGACCAGCATCGCCTGGTCATTGGTCGATTCGACGACGAGTAGGGTCTGGGCGTAGGCGGAGCTGGCCAGGGCACACAGCGCAACGGTCGAGCAGAATCGTTTCATGAGAGCCTCCGATGTGGGATAGGTCGAAACAGTCTCCCCCAACGATAGCGCCAAGTCCGGGGCGTGGGTAAACGCCCGGCAAGGCCCGCAGTTCAGCTCGACTCGATGCTGTCGATCGCGTCCAGCAGCGACTGGTGCACGGCCTGGATGGTCGCGTCCGGGCTGCCCAGCAACAGGTCGCTGGTCTCGTCCGGATCGAGGGCCAGGTCGTAGAGCTCGTCCGGGCTCGACAGGCGGCGGATCAGCTTGTAGCGCTGGTCGCGCACCAGGCGCCAGTGGACGTCGGGCGTGACGCTGAAGTTGGGGTGGAAGAGCTCGCTGTAGGCGTGGCTGCGCACGGGCAGCGGCCCGCGGCCGTGGAGGTAGGGGCCGAGGTCCATCGAGTCGGTCACGTGGCCCGGCGGCAGGTCCCCCACCGGGTCCATGCCGGTCATGGAGAGCACCGTGGCGAAGACGTCCGTGGCCTGCACCAGGGCGTCCACCTGGCGGCCTGGCTGGCTGACGATCGGCCCGTTGACGATGAACGGAACGCGCACGCCGGCCTCGTAGGGCGAGATCTTGCCGTGCAGCGGCTCCGCCAGGGGTTCGCAGACATCGCGCGGCGTGCCGTTGTCGCTGATGAAGATCACGTTCGTGTGCTCACGCGAGGGCCCCAGGGCGGCCAGCAGGCGACCGATCTCCGTGTCGAGGGCTTCGGTCGCGGCGACGAAGAACGGGCGCGGGTCCTCGCGCGGCTCGACGTTCGGGGTCTGGGTCGAATACAGATCCGGCGGCGGCTCGTGCCACGGAGCGTGGGAACCGTGGAAGGCGACGTAGCAGACCCAGGGCTCGACGGCGGAGTCGATCCAGGCGATGGCGCTGTCGACGGTGCGGCTGGTCGCGTACTCGTTCGAGGTCGAGGTCTGTCCGTCGATGATGCGCGTCCAGGCGTAGTAGCTCTCGTTCCCCAGGTTCCCGAGGGCTCCGTCGAAGTGATCGAACCCCGCGAGGTTGGCGCCCAAGAGGTCCGCGCCCAGGTGCCACTTGCCGAAGGCCGCGGTCTGGTAGGTCAGACTCGGATGCATGCCGAGCGCTTCGGGCAGGGTCAGCTCGGCGGCGGGCAGCTCGTGCCCGCTGGCCACGTGAACCGCGAAGCCCATGCCGGTACGGAACGGGTGGCGCCCCGTCAGCAGGCTGGCCCGGGTCGGTGAGCAGATCGGATTCGACCAGGCGTTGCGGAAGAGCACACCCCCCAGGGCCAGCTGCCGGATCACCGGGGTGCGCGCCTGGCCCCCCGGGATGACGCCATAGGCGGAAAACTCCTGCGACCCCAGGTCGTCGGCGAGCATCACGAGCACGTTGCGCGGTCGCACGGCGAAGGCCTCGCCCGCGCCCGAACCGGGGCTCTGCGCGGCACTCGATGCACTCGCAAGAGCAGCTCCTGCGAGGAACATGATGGGAAGATGCATTGCGGCATGGCACCACGCGGGAGCAAAAATGGCAAGGCCGCGACGCCAGGCCGCGTCGCGGGGCGGGTCCAGGACCCCAGGACTACAATCGGGCGCAGCATGCATGCCCCCACCTACCTCGCGTTCCTGGCCCTCTCCGCTCCCCTGCACGCCTCCAGCGGCACGGGCGCCTGGGAGACCCACGCCCCACTGGGCACCGCGCGCCAGGAGGTCGGCGCGGCGCGCATCGGCGGCGAGGTGTACGTCACCGGTGGGCTGCTCGCCATGAACCCCTTCACTGCGACGGACACGGTCGAGGTCTACGACCTGGCGAGCGACAGCTGGAGCTTCGGGCCGCCGATGCCCGCGGCGCTCGACCACATGATGACCGTCTCCAGCGCGGGCAAGCTGTACGTCATCGGCGGCTTCTCGGGCGACTTCGTCGCGCGCGACACGACCTACGTGTACGACCCGCAGACCGGCCTCTGGTCGACCCTGGCGCCGATGCCCTTCCGGCGCGGTGCGGCCTGGGCCGTGGCCCTGGACGGCCACATCTACGTCTTCGGCGGACAGGGGCCGCAGAGCGCGACGCGCTCGAACCTGATCTACGACATCGCCAGCGACAGCTGGAGCCTCGGCGCGCAGATGCCGACCGTCCGCGAGCACCTGACCGCGACGGCCTGGGGCGACTTCCTGTACGTCGTCGGTGGACGCAACGGGGGCGCGCGGGCCGCCCTCGAGCGCTACGACCCGGCCCTCGACACGTGGACCGTGCTGACGCCCATGCCCACCGCGCGCAGCGCCACGGGCACCGCCGCCTTCGCCGGGAGGATCTACGTCATGGGCGGCGAGGTGCCGCAGCTCTTCGACGTCAACGAGGTCTACGACATCGCCACGGACACCTGGAGCACTGCGGCCCCGATGCCCGTCGCGCGCCACGGTGTCGCAGCCGTGGCCCTCGAGGAGCGCATCTTCCTGCCCGCCGGCGGAACCGTCCAGGGCCTGCAGCCCACGACCCACGCCGACAGCTTCCTGCCCTGCCCCGGCGTCGCCCCCTATTGCTTCTGCGACGGCGGCGCGCCCTGCGCGAACGAGGACGCCCTCGCCGGCTGCGCCAACGCAGGCGGAGCGGGGTCGCGTCTCGAGGCCAGCGGGACAACGGGCGCCCTGGCGGACGACCTGGTGCTGCGCGCCGTGGGCATCCCGCCGCAGCGCGCCGGCCTGCTCTTCATGGGCGGCGCCCAGCTCGCGGCCCCCTTCCAGAACGGCCAGCGCTGCGTCGGCGCGGGCGCGGCGGGCCTGTTCCGCTACGGCGTGCGCGACTCGGGCGCAGCGGGCGAGATCGTCGAGGGCCCGGGCCTGGTGTCCCAGAGCGCGGCGCGCTTCGGACCGGCCGGCACCCTGACCGCGGGCGCGACCTGGAACTTCCAGGTCTGGTACCGCGACGGCGGCGGCCCCTGCGGCACGACGTCGAACTTCTCGAGCGCGCTCTCGGTGTCCTTCGTCCCCTAGCCGTAGCGAGCGACCTCATACCGCCCAGAGCGTGTGAGGTTCGGGGACTCGCCTCGCCAGCGGCCTATCGGCCGCGTGGCTCGAGGTGGCGAGGGGAGAGGGGTGCCGGGAGGTGTGA
>JAJFFA010000073.1 GCA_021776885.1 Planctomycetota bacterium | reverse complement strand
CGTCCGCGCCGGACCTGGGCCGCGGCACCGCCGAGCTCTACACCCAGCGTGTCTTCCTCGACCCGGCCGTCGAGGAACGGCTGGCCGCAGCCCCGGTCCCGGTGCTGGGGGTGACCACCTACTTCGTCAACGCCATCCGCGGCGGGTCGGACGGGGGACCCGTGCCCTACTCGATGGTCTCGGCCGTCGGCCCCCTGTCCGCGTCCGCCGCCGAGCTGACCCTCGCGCCCGTTCCGCGCGGGCTGGCGGGGGACGACCTGGCGCCGGGGGCTTGGCTGACCGACGACCTGGGCCTGGCGCCCGGAGACGAGGTCGAGCTCTCCTACTGGGTCGTCGGCGAGCGCCTGGCCCTCGAGGAGCGCAGCGCGCGCCTGCGCGTCACGGACCCCGTGCCCCTCGCCGGCTGGGCGGCGGACCCGGGCCTGATGCCCGAGCTGCCCGGCATCTCGGGCGCCGAACACTGCCGCGACTGGGAGCCGGGGGTCGAGATCGACCTGGACCGCATCCGCTCCCAGGACGAGGCCTACTGGGATGCCCACGGCGGGACCCCCAAGGCCTTCGTCTCGCCGGCCAAGGCGCGCGAGCTGTTCGAGAGCCGCTTCGGTTCGATCACGGCCGCGCGCGTGCCCCGCGAGCAGCGCGCCGACCTGGCCGCCTGGCTCGGCGCCGAGCTGCAGCCCGCGGACCTGGGCCTCTGGTTCCGCGATTTGCGCACCCCGGCCCTCGCGGCCAGCAGCTCCGCGACGGACTTCGGCGGCCTGTTCCTGGGCCTGTCCCTGTTCCTGATCGTGGCGGCTCTGCTGCTGACGGCGATGCTCTTCGCCTTCGGGGTCGAGCAACGCGCCCGGGAGCTGGGCACCCTCCTCGCCGTCGGCTGGCGGCCCGCGGACGTGCGCCGCCTGCTGCTGTCCGAGGGCGCGTGGTTGGCCCTGGTCGGGGTCGTGCCGGGCGCGGCCCTGGGCCTCCTGTACACCCAGGCCGTCCTCGACCGGCTGGCCGGGGTCTGGTCGGCGGCCGTGGCCTCCGCGCGCATCGAGTTCCACGCGACAGCCGTGACCGTCGTGGGGGGAGCCTTCGCCGCCTGGCTGGTGTCGATCGCCGCGCTGTTCTTCGCTACGCGCCGCGCCCTGCAGCGTCCGCCGGTGCGCCTGCTCGCGGGGGATGTGCACGGCGACGCGCTGCCGCAGAAGAGGAGCTCGCGCTCGCGCGGTATCCTGGCCGCGGTGCTGGCCCTGGCGGCGGCGGGCATGGCCCTCGGCACCGACGCTCGGGGCGGTCCGGCGGCGGCCGGCGTGTTCTTCGGCGCGGGCGGGCTGCTGCTGGTCGCGCTGCTCATGGGCACGGGCCTCTTCCTGCGCTCGGGGGCGCGCGGCGAGCTGACCTCCCTCGCGAAGCTCGGGCGGCGCAACACGCGCCGTCGACCGGGGCGCGCCCTGGCCACGGTGGCGCTGCTGGCCTCCGGCACCTTCGTCGTGCTGGCCGTGGGCGTGATGCAGCGCGGTGAGCCCGCCGACCCTGCCCTGCGCAGCTCGGGCACCGGGGGCTTCGCCCTGTGGGCCGAGTCGTCCCTGCCCGTGCTGGTCGACCTGGAGACGGAGCGCGGCCGCGACGCCTTCGCCCTGTCGCTGGACGAGCTCGAGGGCGTGCGCGTCGTGCCCCTGCGCGTCGAGGACGGGGACGACGCGAGCTGCCTGAACCTCTCCTCGCCCCAGCGTCCACTGCTGGCCGGGGTCGACGCCGCCGCCCTGGCCGAGCGCGGCGCCTTCTCCTTCTCCGCGGTCGCGGGCGACCTGGCGCCGGGCACGAGTCCCTGGAGCCTGCTCTCGACGCCGGTCGAGGCCGCTCATGACGGGCCGGGTGTGGTGCTGCCCGCCATCGGCGACCAGGCCAGTGTGCAGTGGTCGCTCAAGGTCGGGCTGGGGGACGTGATCGAGATGGAGGACGAGAACGGCGAGGCGTTCGGCGTGAAGATCGTGGCCACCGTGGCCCCCTCGATCCTGCAGGGCACGCTGCTGATCGACGAGGCGGCGTTCCGGGCGCGCTTCCCCGGTCGGGCCGGCTACCGGCGCTTCCTGATCGATGCTCCCGCCGAGCGCGCGGGCGAGGTGTCGCGCAGCCTGAGCCGCGCCATGCAGGACGTGGGGCTCGAGGTCTCCTCGACGGTGGGGCGGCTCGCGGCCTTCGACTCGGTGCAGAACACCTACCTCTTCATCTTCCAGGCCCTCGGGTTTCTCGGCCTCCTGTTCGGCAGCGTCGGCCTGGCCCTGGTCGTCCTGCGCAACGCCCTCGAGCGCGAGGGCGAGCTGGCGACCCTGCGCGCGGTGGGCTTCCCGCGCCTGGCCGTCTTCCGCCTGCTCGCCATCGAGCACCTGTCCCTGCTCGTCCTGGGCCTGGCCGTGGGCGTCGTCGCGGCGGGGCTGGCCCTGGTCCCGGCCCTGCGGGGCGCGGACGCGGGCGCCACCCTGCGGCTGGCCCTCGGGGTCCTGGGCGTGCTCGGCACGAGCGGGGTCGTGTGGGTCGGCATCGCCGCGCTGGCGGCGACCTGGCGCACGCCCTTGAATGCCTTGCGTAACGACGGCTGAGGGCGCGGGGGCGCGAAGGGGCTCGGCGCTACAATCGCGCCCTACACCGCTCCGCTTCCCTCCCACGCCCCCCGGAGGAATCCGAATGTTGCGCTCCGCCCTCGCCCTCGCCCTCGCCCTGCTGCTGCCCCTCGCTCCCACCAGCTTCGCCCGCCAGGTCGACCCGGACGCCGAGCGCGCCGAGCTCGAGGCGGACTTCGAACGCACGATGAGCGGCGCCAAGCTCGTCGGACACTTCACGATGAGCGATGCTCCCCAGGGGGAGCTGTCCGAGGAGAGCTACACCATCGCCAAGGTGTCGAAGGTCGAGGGCGAGACCTGGCGCTTCGAGACCCTGGTCGAATACGGCGGGCGCTCGGTCACCGTGCCCATGAACCTCAAGGTCAAGTGGGCCGGGGACACGCCCGTGATCACCCTGACGGATCTCTCGATCCCGATGCTCGGGACCTACACCGCGCGGGTGCTGATCTACCGCGGTCAGTACGCCGGCACCTGGAGCGGCGGGGATCACGGCGGGCACCTCTTCGGTCGCATCGAGCGCGCCGACTTGCCCGCGGGGTCCGAAGGCGCGGACAGGGACACGGACGGCGAGGAGGCCGGGGAGCGCATGGACGGCGAGCCTGCCGAGGGCGACGGCGGCGCTGGCGCGCGCCAGGTCAGCTACTCCACGCCCCTGCCCGGAGCCCCGGCCGACGACCTCTTCTGGCCCTCGTTCCGTGGACCCCAGGCCTGCGGCTGGGTGGACGACGGCGAGGCGACGGCCGTCGAGTGGGACGTCGAGGCCGGTGAGGGCATCGCCTGGCGCACGCCCCTGCCGGGTCTCGCTCACTCCTCGCCGGTGATCGCCGGCGAGCGCATCTACCTCACCTCCGCCATGCGCCTCGACGGGGAGAGCGAGCTCAAGGTCGGTCTCTACGGTTCGATCGAGCCGGTCCCGGACGAGGGCGAGCACGCCTTCCTGGTCCTGGCCCTCGATCGCGCTTCGGGCGAAGTGCTCTGGAAAGCGAGCGCCTGGGAGGGCACGCCCAAGTACCCGCGCCACCCCAAGGGCAGCTTCGCCGCCTCGACCCCGGCCACCGATGGGACGCACGTCGTGGCCTTCTTCGGGACCGAGGGCCTGTACTGCTACGACGCGCAGGGCGAACAGCTCTGGTCGAAGTCCTTCGGCGACCTGCACTCGGCCTTCTACATGGTGCCCAGTGCCCACTGGGGTTTCTCCGCCTCGCCCGTGATCCACGACGGCAAGGTCCTGGTGCAGTGCGACATCATCGGTGAGTCCTTCCTGACCGCCCTCGACGTCGAGACGGGCGAGGAGCTGTGGCGCGTGAAGCGCGACGACGTGCCGACCTGGAGCACGCCCACGGTGGACGTGCGCGAGGGCCGCTCGCAGGTCATCGTCAACGGCATGAAGCAGGTCGGCGGCTACGACCTCGAGACCGGCGCCGAGCTGTGGTCCCTGGCCGGCGGCGGCGACATTCCCGTGCCCACGCCCGTGATCGCCGGGGACCTGGTGTACATCACCAACGCCCACGGCCAGATGGCGCCGATCTACGCCATCAAGACCGGGGCCACGGGCACGGTCGCCCTCAAGGGCGAGGGCGAGGAGCACATGGCCTGGGGCTACCGCTCGCGCGGCAACTACATGCAGACGCCCCTGGCCTACGCCGGCTACCTGTACTGCTGCAGCGACGGCGGGGTCCTGGCCTGCTACGACGCGGCCAGTGGCGAGGAGCTCTACCGCGAGCGCCTGGGCTCGGGCGGCAGCGGCTTCACGGCCTCGGCCATCGCCGCGGACGGCAAGCTCTACCTGACCAGTGAGGACGGTGAGGTGCACGTGATCGCCGCCGGCCCGCAGTTCGAGGTGCTGTCGGTCAACGCCATGGGCGAGCCCTGCATGGCCTCACCCGCCGTGGCCGAGGGCACGCTCTACTGGCGCAGCCGCGGGCACATGGTCGCCGTCGAGCAACCGGAGGGCTGAGGGGTGCTGAGCCTGGCTCTGGCTGTCCTGCTCCTGGTCCCGGCGGGCGACCCCGAGTGGCCCTCGTTCCGTGGCCCCTTCGCCCGCGGCGTGGCCCCCGACGCACAGCTGCGCACGACCTGGGACCTCGAGAGCGGTGAGGGCGTCCTCTGGCGCACGCCGATCCCCGGCGTGGCGCACTCGTCGCCGGTGGTGGCAAACGGCAAGCTGTTCGTGATGTCGGCGGTGCGCCTGGAGGGTGAGACCGAGCTCAAGGTGGGGCTCTACGGCTCGGGTGAGCCGGTCCCGGCGGAGGGGCCGCACCGCTTCGAGGTCTCCTGCGTCGACGCGGCCAGCGGCGAGATCCTGTGGACGAAGGTCGCGCGCGAGGGCGAGCCGCGCAACCCGCGCCACCCCAAGTCGAGCCAGGCCTCGTCGACGCCGGCCACGGACGGCGCCCACGTCCTGGCCTTCTTCGGCTCCGAGGGGCTCTACTGCTTCGACGTCGCGGGTGAGCTCTTGTGGTCAAAGGACTTCGGCGTGCTCGACGTGGGCGCGCCCGATGCGCAGTGGGCCGAGTGGGGCTTCGCGGCCTCGCCGGTGATCGCGGACG
>JAJFFA010000720.1 GCA_021776885.1 Planctomycetota bacterium | reverse complement strand
CCGAAGCCGGCCTGCACCTGGCCAGCGCCGAGCTGCAGCAGGCCGCCCAGGGGCGCCTCGCCTTTCCGACCCAGATCGGCACCGAGGGGGCGCCGCGCAGCCTTGGCGCCGGGGTGTTCTGGGTCCAGGTCACGGACAACCTCGACGGGACCTACAGCGCCGTCTCGCGCTCCCGCGCCGGGTCGGAACGCGGAGCCCTGATGGCCGTCTTCTCGCCCGTCGGGGGCGGCGCCTTCGCCAGCGCCGTGTTCGCGGGCAATCGCGCGCAGGACCTGACCTACTCCCTGGACCTGGAGGGGCTCTTGCTCGATGCGGACCGGGTCGACGGCGACGTCTACTCGGGCGGAGACGTGAACGTCAGTGGTGACGCCCTCGTGACCGGGACGATCCGCGCCGCGGGGGTGGTCAGCGGAGCGGCGGGGGAGGGCGGCGTGAACCAGTCCCTGCCGGACCTGGCTGCGATGAACTACGAGACGAGCGCCGACTACGACGTCGCGGCGCTCTTCGCGAGCGACGAGACCTGGGGCGCCTCGCTGGCTGGCAGCCTGGCCTTCCAGCTACCCGAGTCGAGCCCGGCCCACATCTTCCGCAAGAACCCCCTCGATCGGGCGGCGAGCACCGTGCTCACGGCCAAGGAGGACTACTTCCTCGAGGACCCCTACGAGCTGCTCGGCGTCGACGTGCTGCAGGACGGCTCGGATGCCTACGGGATCTCGCTCTCGGGCCAGAACGGCAAGCCCGGCGAGAACGGCTCCGAGAAGGTCTACTTCATCGACGGCAACCTGTGGCTCCAGAGCCTGGCCTCGTTCTCCTACATGTTCACCCACGGTGCCGGGGAGAGCGTGCGCGTGACCTTCGTCGTCAAGGGCAACGTCTACTTCGCGGACAACCTCTTCTACCAGGACGACGCCCTCGACGGCCTGGCCTTCGTGGCCCTCGAGGACCCGGCCGAGCCCGACAGCGGCAACGTCTACTTCAACGACCCCCTGCTGGGGCTGGTCTCGAACGCCGACGCGCTGTTCTTCGCCGAGAACGACTTCATCGACGCCCCCGCCGGGACCCTGGCGCCGACGCACGTCAACGGCTCGGTCAGCGCGGGCAATCAGGTGATCATCGACCGCGACCTGCCGCTCCTGGGCCACAGCAAGCTCGAGGTCGATTTCGACGATCGCCTGACGAACGGCAACCTGTCCCTCCCGGGCCTGCCCAGTGGCATCGCCGGCGGTGCGCGCTACGAGACGGTCTTCTGGCGCCCCGTCGCCTTCGCGATCCCATGACCCTGGCGCGCGCCCTCCGCTCGATCGCGCCCCTCGTGGCGCTGCTGACCCTGTCCGGCGCGCCGTCCGCGGCGCCCGCCGAGGGGGGCGACGTGGCTGACCTGGTGGCCGAGCTGGTCGAGGTGGGCAGCGGCCTGCGCGACGCCCAGCGGCGCGCGATCATCGGGTGCGGGCCGGGGGCCGTGGGGGAGGTGCTCGACATCCTCTCGGGCCGCGTCGCCCACCCGGACGGCGCCGGCCACGGGGCACTCCTGAACGAGACGACGAAGGCCGTCCTGCACGACGCCCTGCAGGCCTGGCCGGCGCGCGAGACCGCCCGCGCCCTGGCCGCGCGGCTCACCCCCGACACGCCCCTGGCCGAGCGCCTGGTGGCCCTGCGTCTGTTCCCCACCTTCGCCGGTGCGGACGAGCTCGGCCTGTGGCTCGAGCTGGTGCTCGACATCCCGACGCAACAGCTGGCCTCGCGCTTCGTCGCCCGGACGCTGGAGGACACCCTGGCCCAGCTCCTGGCCCGCGACCCGCGCAGCTACGTGGTGCTCGAGGCGCAGCTGGCGCGGCTCCCGCGCGCCTTCCTGCCCCAGGTCGTGGGTGCCCTGGGTCGCAACGCGCGGGGCAGCGGGCTCGACCTGCTCGGGCGGCTCCTGGGCCGCGACTCCGCCCTCGACGCGCAGGTCCTGGTCGCCCTGCGCCGCCTGGATCTGCGCGACGCCGGGGCGCGCGAGGAGGCGCGTGGCCTGCTGCGCCCCTTCCTCTTCGGGGGCGACCCGAGCCAGCGCGGACTGGCCGCGACGAGCCTCGGCGAACAGGGCGACGCCGGGTCGAGCCTGGAGCTGATCGCCCTGCTCGGGGACACGGAGCTGCACGTCCAGCGTGGGGCGCGCGCCGGCCTGGTGGCCCTCGCCGGCCTCGACCACGGCGGGGGTGAAGAGGGGATGCAGCGCTGGTACACCTGGCACGACGCCAACGAGGACGCCTGGTACCGCACGAGGCTGCGCATCTCGAGGGAGCTCGCGTCGCCGGACCCGGCCGTGGTGGCGCGCATGTTGCGCGAGGTGGCCGGCCAGCGTCTGCACCGCGACGAGGCGGCCCTCGCACTCGCGCCCTTCCTGCGCTCCCGCGATCCGCGCCTGGCCGCCCTGGTCGCGCGCACCCTCGGCGACCTGCGCTCCCTCGACGGCCTCGAGCCCCTGATCGAGGCCCTCGGCGATCCGCGGGACGCGGTGCGCTGCAGCGCCCTCGAGGTGCTGGAGGCGTGGACCGGCCTGGGCTTCGGTGAGGACCTGCGCGCCTGGCACGACTGGCTCGCGGGCTAGTCCGAAGCGCGGACCGGGGAGCGCGGACTGGGGAGCCGAGGGAGCGTTGTGGAAGCCGGGCCGACGAGGCCCGACACTGCCCCCATGTCCAGCGGCCTCGACGGCTTGCGCCCCTCGCCTCCCCTGCGCGGACCCACGCGGGTGCCGTGTTCGAAGTCCCACGCCCAGCGCGCCCTGGTGTGCGCGGCCCTGGCCCGGGGCACGACGCGCCTCGCCGGCCTCTCCAGCTCGGCGGACATCGACGCGACCCGGGCCGCCCTCGCCGCCCTCGGCGCGCGGCTGACCCCGGACGTGGACGGCGCCGGGCTGCGGGTGCAGGGCGCGCCGCCCGCTTCGACGCGCCCCCTGGCGGCGGGCGACCCCGGGCCGGTCGGCCTGGGCGAGTCCGGCACCGCTGCGCGCCTGATCAGCGCCGCGGTCGCCCTGGCCAGCGCGGCGCGGGACGTCGAGCTGCGCGCCGCGGGCAGCCTTTGCCGGCGAGCGAGCCTGCCCCTCTTCCGCGCCCTGACGGCGGCGGGGGCGGGGATCGAGCACATCGAGCGCGAGGGCGCCTGGCCCGTGCGCATCCGCGCCGCGGCCCGCGTCCCCGAGCGGGTCGAGCTCCACGGGCCCAGTTCGAGCCAGGAGGCGAGCGCCCTCGTCCTGGCCCTCGCGGCCCTCGGTGAGCCGCGCGTCCTCGAGGTCCACGGCGACCTGCCCAGCCGCCCGTACTTCGACATGACCCTCGGCCTGCTCGAGCCCTTCGGCGCCTCCCCGGGCCGGGTCGAGGGTGGCGCCCTGGCCTATCGCGTGGGGGGCGGGCTCGTCGCGCCGGCCGCGCCGCTCGTGATCGAAGCGGATGCCTCCGCGGCCGCCGTGCTCCTGGCCGCCGCCTGCCTGAGCGACGGCGAGCTCTGCGTCGGGGGGCTCTCGCACGACTCGATCCAGGGCGACGTGGCGGTGGTCGAGCACCTGCGCGCCTTCGGCTGCGCGGCGGGGATCGACGGGCGCGGGCTCTTCGCGGGCGGGCGCCCCACGCGCCCCGCGCAGCTCGACCTGGCGTCCCAGCCGGACCTGGCCCCGGTCCTGGCGGCGCTGGCCGCAG
>JAJFFA010000719.1 GCA_021776885.1 Planctomycetota bacterium | reverse complement strand
GCCCGGCGCGCTCGATCTCGGCCAGCATGCCGCCGAAGAGCGAGTCGAGGTAGGCCACGTCCACCTGGTAGGTGACCTCGAGCACCCGCGCCAGCTTCGCGATCTCGTCCGCGCCGAGCCCCAGACGCTCGACGCAGGCCGGGAAGTCCCACTGCAGGTCGTGGCGATTCTCGTAGTAGACGGCCCAGTAGCGGTTGAAGTCCGCCTCGCTCAGGTCCTGCGCCGACCCGGGGTGATCGCGCAGGAACGCCGAGTAGGCGGCGGCGGGCAGCTGGTGGTGGTAGGCGCCGTGGGTGACGGTGAAGTTGACCTGCAGGAACGCCTCGTAGTCGGGGTCCGCGGCGAGCTGGGTCAGCACCCGTGCGAACTGGGCGTCCCCCGGCTGCAGAAAGGACAGCAGCGCCTTGCGCCGCCCGCGCCCCATCCCGGGCTGGATCACGTTCGCCTGCGGGATCCCCTGCCCGTAGCCCAGGTCGTGGGCGGCCATCTGATGGCCGCTCCAGAAGAACGGCTCGTAGCCCGCGTCGGCGAAGGCCTCGGAGATCAGGTACAGGTCCTGCTTCAGCTCGCGCGGGTGGTGGTAGACGCCGTGCTGCGGGGCCTGGGTCCCGGAGAACAGGGACGCGAAGGCGATGCCGGACTGCCCGGACTCGGTCTGGTGGCGCTCGAAGACGACGCCCTCGCGCGCGAAAGCGTCGAGCTTCGGGGTGAACGTTGCCCGGGCTGCGTCCGCTCGATACGGGCCCAGAAAGTCCCGGTTGAGGGTGCAGGTCGCGTACAGGATCACGAGCCGCGGCCGGCGCGGCGCGACCTGGGGCGCTGCCTCGGACGAGCAGGCCGCGGCGCCCAGGAGCAGGGCCGCGAGCAGCGACGTGCAGTTCAGTTGAAGCACGCTCGCACCTGTGCCGCGCGCTCCGGGCCCTCGGATCTCTTCAGCGAGACGTTGCGTCGGGACGGCGGCAAGGTCAACCCGTCGGCCTGTGCAGGCGTGGGCGTCGTCATGCTGACGAGGGTCCCGTAGTGCTGGTCGATGTAGGCCCAGAGCTTGGGGTGGGTAGCGGAGAGGCGGCTCTCGGGGCGACCGTCGAAGGCGTAGTCCGGAGAGACGATCATGAGCGGCACGTCCTGCTGCTCGAGGTTCGCGATGGCCCGTGCCTCGAAGTCGGCGCCGACGTAGTACCCGGGGGCGGTCATCATCTGTCCGGCGCCGAAGAGCCGTCCGCTCAGATAGTAGAGGGAAGGATCGAAGGGCAGCACGAGGATACGCTCGTCTGCGCGGGTGGCGCAGCGGATGCGCTGGACGACCCCCACGCTCCAGTGCGGGCGCTTCATGGCCGAGATGTCGTCGAGGAACTCGTCGACGCTGCCGAAGTAGCTCAACTTGGCCCGCAGGGAGCGCGCGGAGTGCGGCGGGCTCTGGAAGAGCGTGCCGAGCACGACCAGGGCCAGGAGCGCCAACCCCAGCCAACCGGCCAGCACGGCGCGCAGCGCGCCGCGGGTGAGCGAGAGCCGTTGCAGGGTCAGGCACAGCAGCACGAAGGAGGCCGGGATGGCCTGCATCAGGTGCTCGTAGTCCGAGCGGTGCGAGGCCTGCGCCAGGGCCAGGACGGCGAGGCTCAGGGTCAGCCAGGCGCCCGAGCGCTCGGCCGGCGAGACCCGAGTCCGCGTCGCCCACAAGAGCCCCGCCGCGAACAGGGGCTGCAGGAAGAAGAAGCTGAAGAGCCACGGCAAGCGGTTCGCACCGGACCACAGGGGCAGCACCCAGTCGAAGGCCGGGAACGGTTTCGAGAGCCCCACGGCCTTGCCCAGGCTGACCCGCACGGCGTCTTCGACGTAGGTGAAGAGCGCGCCGCGGGAGAGGGCCAGGAGCAGGTAGGGCGATGCCATCAAGAGCACCCATCCAGCGAAGACAACGATCTGCCCGAGGCGTCTCTGCGCGCCCGAGGCCGCGAGGGCGACCGCGACCGCACCGACGAGGAAGGTGATCGCACCGAAGTCCTGGCGGAACAGGCCGGACATGGCGACGGCGGCGGCCAGGGCGGCCATGCGCCCGCGGCTCGGCCGCTCGAGGTAGCGCCAACCGCACAGGAGCGTGACCACCGGGCCCAGCACGGCGTAGTACTTCCAGGGTGCCGGCACGACGGTCAGGGCGATCAGCCACAGGCCGAAGGCCGGCCAGCGCCCCACCCCGGTGCGCGCCATGACCCGCGCCAGGCAGGTGTAGGCCACCACGCAACCGGCCACGTTCAAGAGCATCTCGCCAGCGATACGGCCGCCCGAGAGGAGCTGGCCCAGGGCGCTGGCGTAGAAGACCAGCGGACCGTAGGAGCAGCGGAAGTCGATGAACGGGTGCTCCCCCGCGAGAATCTGGACCGCACCCGCGAGCTGATGACCCAGGCCCTGGTCCTCGAGGAACTGGATCGGGGTCGGGAGCCGAAGAGCGAGCCAGACGAGCATGCAGCTGCCATAGGCGAGGCAGGGGATGAGGACGCCAGGCTTCAGCTTCATCGGCCCGAGAGGCTAACAAATGGCGCGCGGGCCGAAGTCAGCGCGGCTTGTGCGCCACGGCGACAAGACTGACCCCCGGCGGCAGGTTCATGCGCAGGAGGAGCCAGTTCTCGAGGCGCAGGATGCGCAACAGGATCCAGAGCACCCAGGGCTGACCCAGCTCCAGCTCGCTCGTCTTCTTGCCCAGACCCAGCCAGCGCACGAGACAGACCGGCGCGAAGCTGAAGACGTTCCAGTAGCTCATGCGTTCGACCCGGAAGCCGGCCTCGAGCAGCTTGCCCTGGAGCTCTTTGCGCCGGTAGCGCCGCACATGGTGGTTGAGCTCGTCGTGATGGCTCCACAGGAACGGGTGCGCCGGAACCGAGAGGTACAGCTTGCCCCCCGGCTCGAGCAGCGCGAGCACGCGCTCGAGGGTGCCGCGGTCGTCCTCGATGTGCTCGAGCACGTCCAGCATGAAGACCAGGTCCCGTGGGCCCTCCGGAATCGACTCGAAGAGCTCGAGCGCCGGGTCACGGAAGCGCCCGCGCAGCTGGGCCGAGGTCTCGACACCCGCCAGGTGCCGGAAGCCGCGTGCTGCCAGATGTGTGAGGAACATGCCCGTTCCGCAGCCGATGTCGAGGATGCGCAGCTCCTGGGCAGCGCCGGCCAGGGTTGTGAAGAGCTCGCGCCGGGCGACGAACCACGGGTGCCGCTCCTCGACCACGGCGTAGGCGTCCTCGTACTTCTCCTCCATCGGCCTAGTCCTGGCGCTCCGCGAGCCAGGCCAGGCCCGCTTCCAGACTGCGCGGGGCGTAGCCGAGGTCGCGCTCGGCGGCGGAGTTGTCGCTGGCCTTGGCCAGGACCAGGCGCGGGATCTGGTCGGGGACCAGGCCCGAGAAGCCCAGGCGGCTCGAGCACGCGATCATGAGCTTGCCGCACACGAGCGGCACTCTGATGCGCAGGCGCCGGCTCAGGCCGCGCGCCGCCTCCAGCCGCTCGAGCAGGGTCAGGTAGCTGAACTCCTGCGGCCCGGCCAGGGTGTAGGTCTGGCCCGGCGCGGCGTCGCTGTCGAGGGCGCGCACGATGGCCGGGATGACGTCGTCGACGAGCACCGGGCTCAGGCGATAGCTGCCGTCCCCGAGGACCGCTGCGTAGGGGCGGCGCTCGAGGGACTGCGCGAGGGACAGGATCGGATCGCGGCCGCCACTCCCGTAGACCTCCGCCGGGCGCAGGATCACCCAGGCCAGGCGCGCCCCGCGCACGTGCTCCTCGGCGTGCAGCTTCGACGCGCTGTAGCCGCCGCCCGCCTCACCCAGCGCGCGGCTGCTGAGGTAGACGAAGCGCTCGACCCCGGCGGCCTGGGAAGCCTGCAGCAGGTTGCGCGTGCCGTCGGCGTTGACCCGCTCGTAGGCCGCCGGATCCCTCGAGTGGGTCAGCGCCGCGAGGTGCAGCACCGCGTCGACGCCCTCGGTGGCCCGAGCCAGGCTGCCGGGATCGAGGACATCCCCGCGCACCCAGCTCACCCCCGGCAGCTCGAAGGGCGGCGCCTCGCGGCGCGTCAGAGCGCGCACCCCACGGCCCGCCAGGGCGTCGAGCAGCCTGGGCCCGATCTCGCCCGAGGCCCCGGTCACCAGCAGCTTCATCGCGGGCTGCGGGGCACGCGAAACTCACGAACCCGGTAGCGCGCGAAGTTGCGCACGAACTCCAGCACGGCCTTGGGGCCGACGAAGGAGCGGCGGCTCGAGAGCCCCAGGAAACCGGTCGGGATCTCCGCGATGCGGAAGCCGTAGCGCCGCGCCTGGATCATGATCTCCGCGTCGATGAACCAGTCGTCGGCGCTCAGCTCGAGCTTCTCGTAGGCCGCACGGGTCAGGATCTTGGGCTTCGAGTTCATGTCCCGCGCCAGGAGGCCCGGGAACAGGAGGTGGAAGACCTTGTTGTAGATGTTCGAGATCAGGCGCCGTGTCAGACCGTCGCCGCGGGTCAGGCGGAAGGTCTTCACCAGGTCGTAGGGCTCGGTGCGGATGCGCTGGTAGACCTGGGGCACGTCCGAGATCGGCATCTGACCGTCGCCATCGATCAGGCAGATGTAGCGGCCACGCGCCAGCTCGAGGCCACAGCGCACGTCCCAGCCCAGCCAGCCCTGCTTGGGCTTGGCCGAGAAGCGCACGTTCGAGTGCTGCGCGGCCAGCCGCTCGACCACCGCCGGGGTCGGATCCTCGCTGCCCTCCACGTAGTTCGCGACCAGGACCAGCTCGAAGTCCTCGATCCCGGCGTCCTCGAAGAGCAGGAAGGTGCGCGCCACGAAGTCGGCGGCCTCTTCCCCCGATCGGTAGCACAGGACCACCAGCGAGAGCGAAGGGGGCGCGTCCGCCGGCTGCGTCGATTCCCTTTCGGTCATGCTTGGAGAGCCTGTCCCCCCTGTCCCGGGGGGGCGGCGGCGCTACGATAGCAAACCATGCCCGAGCCCAGGGAGACCCAGCCGAGCCCGGAGAGCGCGCAAGCGTCCGCCGCGGCGACACAGGACGCGGCCGCCTGTCCCATCTGCGGGCAGGCCGCGCGCTTCTGGTTCACGCACCCCGACGTCGACATCTATCGCTGCCCGGCCTGCACCCACGCCTTCAGTCGACTCGACACGCTGCGCTGCTTCGAAACCTACGACGAGCAGTACTACCAGGAGACCCACCGGAACTGGTTCCTGAACCCGAACCGCGCGCTCTTCCGCTGGATCGACTCCCAGCTGCCCGCGGACGCCGCTGCGATCCTCGACGTGGGTTGCGGCAACGGGGACTTCCTCAAGCACCTGGCCACCCAGCGCCCGGGCACGCGGCTGGTGGGGATCGACCTCTTCGAGCCGGCCCCCATCGACGGCGTCGAGCTGCTGCACGGCGACGTCCTCGAACGCCCGCTCGAGGAGACCTTCGACGCCGTGGTCAGCCTGGCCGTGGTCGAGCACGTCCCCGCCGTCCTGCCCTTCGCACAGCGCATGGCGCAGCTCTGCAAGCCGGGGGGCAGCGTGGTCATGATGACCCTCAACGGCGACGGCCTGCTCTACCAGAGCGCCCGCCTGGGCCGCCGCCTGGGCCTCGCCAACGCCTCGGACCGCCTCTACAGCAGCCACCACCTGCACCACTTCACCCCCGCCTCCCTGCGCGGCCTGCTCGAGCGGGCGGGGCTCGAGGTGACAAGCGTCCATCACCACAACGCGCCCATGAAGTCGGTCGACGTCCCCGCGCCCAACGCGCCGACGCGCGCCGTGCTCAAGTCCGCGGTCGCCCTGTGCTTCGCTGCCGGCAAGCTGAGCGGGCGCTGCTACCTGCAGACGATGGTCTGCCGCCGGACCGGGGACTAGCGCCCCGGGCCAACCCTCGCGACTAGCCAAACGTCGCCGCGCTCAGCAACGCGTGCTCGTCCCACTCTTCGACGGGTCGCGGGTCGCTCAGGCGGCCGCGGCGCATGACGCAGATGCGGTCGCACAGGCCGAGCAGTTCGGGCAGGTAGCTCGAGACGACGAGCACGGCCCTGGGCTGGGCCTCCTGGGTGCCCCGCGCCAGGGAGTCGATCAGGGCATAGATCTCGGCCTTGGCGCCGACGTCGACGCCGCGCGTGGGCTCGTCGAGCAGTAGGATGTCGGCGTCGGCGGCGAGCAGGCGCGCGAGGGCCAGCTTCTGCTGGTTGCCGCCCGAGAGGGTGCGCGCCAGCTGGTGCGGGGAGCGGGCGCGGATGCCCAGGCGCTCGATCCAGGTCTGGGTGCGCGCGGCGCGGCTCGCCGCCGTCGAGAAGAGGGGCAGGGTCGGCAGGGTCAGGTTGTCCGCGAGGGAGCGCTCGACGGCCAGGCCCTCCCGCGCACGGTCCTCGGAGACCAGGCCGACGCCCGCGCGCCAGCAGCGGTCGGGGCGCGGGTCGCCCTGCAGGACCTCGATCGTGACGCGCCCCGAACGCAGCGGCTCCAGGCCGAAGAGGGCGCGCAGGAACTCCGTGCGACCCGCGCCCACCAGGCCGGCGATGCCCAGCACCTCGCCGCGACACAGCTCGAGGGAGGCGCCCTGGGGCAGGGGCTCCGC
>JAJFFA010000718.1 GCA_021776885.1 Planctomycetota bacterium | reverse complement strand
GGGCCCGGAGCAACTCCGGGGTGGGCGTTTGAAGTGGCCCTGGAGCGCTGTGAGGCACGCCGGAGCCCCCGCTAGGAGCCAAATTTGGCCCTCCGGATCAAGCCTTGGCAGCGTTCCCCGCCACTTCCCGTGCCGGTCGCGATCGCCCCGCGAGCGCGCATTTTCGACACAAAGCCTTTCATCGCAAAGCTTTAGGCCCACCGAATCCATCCCCGATCCAGAGCCTCACTCCGGCTCCAGCCCCCCCATCCTGAGCACCTCACGCCACTCCGCCGCCCGCACCGGTTGGACCGAGAGGCGCTGTCCACGCTGGACCAGGGCCATCTCCTTCAGCTTCGAGGCCGCCTTCAGCTCGTCCAGGGGCACGAAGCGCGGGAGCCGCCGCTTGGCCTTGATGTCGACCACGTACCAGCGCGGGTCCTCCGGCTTGGAGGAGGGGTCGTGGTGGCTGTCCGCGGGGTCGAACTGCGTGGGGTCCGGGTAGCCCTCGCGCACCACCTCCGCCACCCCGGCCACCCCCGGAGGCTTGGCGTTGGAGTGGTAGAAGAGCACCCCGTCCCCCTTCTTCATGCTGTCGCGCAGGAAGTTCCGGGCGGTGTAGTTGCGCACCCCGTCCCACAGGGTGCGCTTGCCCTTGGCCTTCCACAGGTGGTCGAAGGAGAACACGTCGGGCTCGGACTTGAGCAGCCAGTACTTGGGCATCGCGTCGTTCAGGAGAGGGCCAGGGGGGGGCCGCCGCTCTGGGCGTCGCGGCGCAGGGTGACGGGCGGGCCGAGGATCTCGGCCAGGAGCACCGCCCGCTGCACCTCCCCGGGGCGCAGGGCGCGACGCAGGGCGCTCGCTCCGAGCTGGTAGCGCGGACGGACGACCGCCACGCGGTGCGCATGGCCCGCTGCGGCCTCCTCAGCCTGCATGGACGCCACCAGGCTGCCGTCCACGTACTCCCCGTCCCCGCCGCTGGTCTCGAGGTCGTCCTCGCTGGGTACCCGGGACATGCCCGGAGCGGCCGGCACGAAGCTGCGCTCGGAATCGTGGGCGGGGACCTCGGCCTCCCAGCCCCCCCCTCGCGACTCCTGCCAAGGCTCGGGCTCGGGCTGCGCCGGGGGCGGGACCCGGCCCTCGATTCGGCCCTCGAGCAGGTCCTTCCACGTGATCACGGGCCCCTGACCCGGCGACGGCGCCTTGGGAGCCGCACCGGTCTTCTTCTCCTGCGCCTTCGCCAGCCGGGTCAGCAGACGCCCGACGGGCCCCGCAAACAGGATGAAGGCCACGAAGGCCAGCTGCAGCAGGTTCTCGACCGCCGCCAGGGGCAGCGCCAGCGCCGGGGTCATCCCTCGTCGCCCTCGCCGGGAACGGGTGCGTCGCCACCCGCGATGCTGGTGCGCATCTGCGTGTCGGACTCGATGTTGCGCATGCGGTACAGGTCCATCACGCCCATGTTGCCGTTGCGCAGGGCCTCGGCCATGGCCAGGGGCACCTGGGCCTCGGCCTCGATGACCTTGGCGCGGTTCTCCTCGACCGTGGCGCGGAACTCCTGCTCCGCGGCCACCGCCATGGCGCGCCGCTTCTCGGCCAGGGCCTGGGCCACGCGCTTGTCCGCTTCGGCCTGGTCGGCCTGCAGGCGCGCACCGATGTTGTGGCCGATGTCCACGTCGGCGATGTCGATGGACACGATCTCGTAGGCGGTGCCCGCGTCGAGCCCGCGCTCGAGCACGGTCTTCGAGATGTCGTCCGGGTTCTCGAGCACCAGCTTGTGCGTGTCCTTCGAGCCGATGGTCGAGACGATGCCCTCCCCCACCCGCGCGATGATCGTCTCCTCGCCCGCGCCACCGACCAGGCGCTTGATGTTGGTGCGCACGGTCACGCGCGCCTTGGCCAGCACCTGGATCCCGTCCTTGGCGACGGCCGCCACCTCGGTCTTGCCCTTGGTCGGGTCGGGGCAGTCGATGACCTTGGGCGTCACGCTGGTGCGCACGGCCTCGAGCACGTCGCGCCCCGCCAGGTCGATCCCGGTGGCGGTGCGGAAGTCCAGCTCGAGCCCGGCCCGGTTGGCCGAGATGATCGCCTGCACCACGCGCTGCACCTGTCCGCCGGCGAGGTAGTGGGCCTCGAGGTCCGTACCGGAGATGCCGTCGATGCGGGCCTGCACCAGCATCACGCGCGCGTTCACGATCACCGTCGGATCGACCTTGCGCAGGGTCATGGCGAACATGTCCAGGAGCCCGATCCCGGCCCGCGTCAAGAGCGAGCGCAGGTAGAGGTTCGCGAACTTCAGCAGCAGGAAAAGGAAGACCAGGAAGACGATGACGGCGACGACCACCAGGGCCGTCTTCGCCAGGGACATGACGCTGTCGTCTTGGGGCAGCGCCAACGCGAACACGAGCCAGTTCATTCGGTCTCTTCCTTCATGGTTTCGCGCACGACGAGCACGCGGTTGCCCTGCACTTCGAGGACGCGTACGTGCGCCCCCGCCTCGATCGCCTCGCCACGGCTCGTGACGTCCACCCGACGTCCCGCCAGCCGCGCTGTTCCGATGGGTCGCAGGGGCGCCTCGACCACCCCCACCTCGCCCACGAGCCCGCGGTCGCGGGTGTCCGTGCCCTCGCCGTCCTGGAAGCTGAAGCCCTGGGCCACGAGCTTCTTCCCGAGCGGGCTCCTAGGCAGCAGCTTGAGCGCCACCATCGTCACCCCGGGCACCAGGATCGCCACCGCCCCGAGCACGTTGAAGCCCGTGGACGCGTCGACCAGGAAGCCCCAGACGATGGCGCCGATCAGGCACAGTGCGGCCAGGATACCCAGCACGCCCAGGCTCGGGATCAGCACCTCGGCGATGATCAGCGCCAGGCCGAAGCCCACCAGCAGGACGATCTTGATCTCCGTCACGGGGCCTGCTCCTGGGGCTCCACGACCAGGCGTCCGGCGCTGGCCTCGACCACCCGCACGCGCGCACCCCGCTCCAGGGCGATGCCCGCGGAGCGCGCCTCGTACTCGGTCCCGGGCTGCCCGTCGAGCACCACCTTGCCCACCGGCCGCAGGTGACTGGTCGCCTGCCCCAGGGCCCCGACGCGCGCCGCGGCCAGGCGCTCGGCCGAGTGCTCGGGAACGCCCCCGGCGAAGGCCGGGCTGGTGTCCGTCGGGAGCAGGGCAAAGTGCCGCAGGACCGGCGTCTTGGGCAACCAGCGCGACACGAACCACATGCCCAGGAGCGCGCCGATGCCGGCCATCGTCAGCTCGAAGACGACGTCGAAGA
>JAJFFA010000717.1 GCA_021776885.1 Planctomycetota bacterium | reverse complement strand
CAGCCCATCGGCTGGGTCGAGGTCGACCAGGGTCTGGCCCTGGGTGGGGTGCAGCTGCTGCCGCTCTCGGTGGTGCTGCGCGCCGAGGCCACGACCGCGGCGGTCGAGGCCCTGCTCGAGTCCCTGCGCCACGACGGTCCGGGGACGGCCGGAGGCGTGCGGCGCATCGGCGTCGAGCTGCGCGCGCCCGATGGCAGCCGCGGGCCGGCCCTCGAAGTGCGCTCCTGACCCTTGCCCCGCGGGCCCGGCTCAGACCGGGTCCGCGGCCCGGGTCTACGTCAACGCGCCCAGGCGCAGCTCGGCCAGGGCGCGCTTGAGCCGGCTGCGCACCGTGGCGACCGGGCACGAGAGGCGCCGGGCGATGCGCTCGCAGGAGAGGCCGAGGTAGTAGCGCAGCAGCACCGCGTCGCGGTTGGGCGCCGAGAGGCGCTTGACGCGCTCGACCCAGGCGCGCTTCGACTCGCGCGCGATCACCAGCGCGTCGGCGGGCAGGGTCTCGCTGCGCGTCGGCGGGTCGTAGGGGATTCCGGCCCGGGCCGCTCCACGACGCAGGGACTGGTAGGCGAAGTTGCGCGCGACGCTGCGCAGCCAGGGGCGGAGCGGCAGGCCGGGTTCGAGCCGCGCCTCGAGGGCGGCCAGGAGGGTCTGCTGGGCGACGTCCTCCGCCGCCGCCTGGTCCGCGAGGAGCTCGGACGCGAAGCGCTGCAGCCAGTCCAGTTCGGCCAGGACGGCGTCGAGGTGGGGCAGGGACTCGGGGGACACGCGAGAGCCTGGACGTCACGTCCGGCCGCGTCCCTGCGCCGGGGTCCCGGGTTCAACGCATTCGATACGTGCCGGCCGGGCCGATGTCGACCTTGCGCACCTCGATCGGGGGCGCGGCCTCGGCCCCGCCCTCCGGTCTGTAGGTGCAGCGGCCGTCGGAGAGGGAGTAGCGCCAGCGGTGCCAGGGACAGGTCACCTCGCTCTCCGACTGGGTGCCCTGGAACAGCGGGCCCAGCAGGTGCGGGCAGAAGCTGGATGCCGCCAGGACCCGGCCGTCGACGGTGTAGAGGGCGAAGTGTCCGTCGGGCGCGTCGAAGGGAATGGGCCGCTCGGGATCCAGGTCTTCGGGCCGGACCCCGGTGTCGAACGGTTGCCTGGACGTGCCGGAGGACATGGGCCGCAGGGTACCGTACGCTCCGGCGCGTGAGCCAAAAGACACTCGTCGTGCGCATGCCGCGGGGGCAGGTCTCGGCCTTCCGCGAGGGGCTGAGCCAGGGCACCTTCGACTTCCGCCAGGTGCCCCATGCGCTGCTCAGCGTCAAGGGTGAGGGCGTCGTGGCGACCCTCTATGCGTCGGGCAAGCTCGTGGTCCAGGGGCCGGCGCCCGAGCTGTTCGTGGCGCGCTTCACGGAGATCGAGGCCGTCGAGGGCGCGGTGGCGGCGAAGCCCGAGCGCGAGGCGCCCGAGTCCCTGACGCGCATCGACGGACCCCTGATCGGGTCGGACGAGACGGGCAAGGGCGACTACTTCGGGCCGCTGGTGGTGGCCGCGGTGCGCATCGATCCCGACGAGGCGGCGCGCCTCTCCGAGCTGGGCGTGACCGACAGCAAGAAGGTCGCGGACAAGAAGGCGCTGCGCATCGCCGGCTGGTTGCGGGACAACGCCGAGCACGCGTTCGAGCGCCTCGACCCGCCGGCCTACAACGCGCGCTACGCAGCCTCGACCTCGGGCCTGAACCCGATCCTGGCCGCGATGCACGCGGCGGCGATCCGCGAGCTGGCCGCCGGCCATGCAGGCATCCGCGTCGTCGTCGATCAGTTCGCCGGCAAGGCGCTGATGCAGAAGGCCCTGGCGGGGGTCTCCATCAGCCTCGAGCAGGCCCACCGGGCGGAGGCGAACGTGGCCGTGGCGGCCGCCAGCATCCTGGCCCGGGCCGAGTTCCTGCTGGCCCTGGAGGAGCTCGAGGGCGCCTTCGAGGTCGAGCTGCACAAGGGTGCGGGCGAGCTGGTGGACGCGGCGGGGGCGCGCTTCGTCGCCCGGCACGGGAGCGAAGCCCTGGAACGGGTGGCGAAGCTGCACTTCAAGAACACGGCCAAGATCGCGGCGCGTATCGAGAGGGGCGGCTGACGTTGGCGGCCGTCCAGTTCGAGGCCTGGCCCTACTCCGGGGCGGGGAACCGCTTCCTGCTGGTCGACGCGCGGGGCGGCGCCGACGAGCGCCTGGCGCCGGACGCGCTCGGGTCACTGGTGCGTCGCATGCAGGAGCACGAGTTCGACCCCGACGGGCTGCTCCTGCTGGAGTCGACCCGGGAAGCGGACGCGCGTCTGACCATCCTCAATCGCGACGGGACCCGGGCCCTGGCCTGCGGCAACGGCCTGCGCTGTGTGGGGCTGCACCTGGCGGCGGGCGGGTCGAGAACGCCGCAGCCCTTCGTCGTCGCCACGGACGCCGGGCCGCGGCGGGTCGAGTTCCTCGGCGACGACTCGGCTCGCTCGCCCGGCCCGGCGCGCATCCGCGCGGAGATCGGCCCGGCGCGCCTGGTCCAGGCGCAGGCACGCGTGGCCGTCGGCAAGCGCCGTGTCGTCGGAGCCCACGTCGACGTCGGCAACCCGCACCTGGTGCTCTTTGTCGAGGACGCCGAGGCCCAGGAAGTGTCCGAGCTGGGCCCGGCGCTCAGCGCTCACCCGCGCTTCGAGGGCGGCATCAACGTCGGCTTTGCCCAGCGCCTCGCTGCGGGCGGCTTCGCGCTGCGCGTCTTCGAGCGCGGCGTGGGCGAGACCGAGGCCTGCGGCACCGGCGCCGCGGCGGCGGCCTTCGCTTCGGGCGACGCCTTCCCGCTCGAGGTGGCCCTGCGCGGGGGCGTCCTGAGGGTGGAGCAGGGGGGCGACGGCGTGCTCTGGATCGTCGGCCCGGCCCGCAAGCACGGGCCGCTTTAGCCAGCGGTCAAGTCCCGGGCGCGGGGTGGGCGATACACCCACGGGTGCTTTGGGCTACCCTCCTTCGTATGCGACCCCTCAGCACACTTCTCGTTCTCGGACTGCTGCTGGGCCTGGCTCCGATCGCCGGCGCTCAGGACGCGGACGAGCCGCAGGAGGCGGAGGCCGAGGACATCGTCTCGGAGGTCCCGAGCTGACCCTTGTGACCCGGTGAGGGTGCGCCGGTCCGGGGGAGCGGCGAGGATCAAGAACGCAAGCGCTGGGCCGTGTCCCTGCGCGCCATCGAGGGTATCCCGGTCGACCGCGCGCGCTTGCGCCTGACCACGACCTACGCCCTGACGCCGCGGCTCTCGGCGGGGGTCGAGCTGAACCCACTCGATGACGACGTGGGCATCCTCGCGAACTGGCGCGTGCTGGACGAGACGCGCCAGCGGCCGGCCCTGGTGCTGGGCACCAGCTCCGACCGCATCGGCTCGAGCTCGGGGCGCGCCGGGTTCGCGACCCTGTCCAAGGACCTCGAGCCCCTCGTCGACCTGCCCATCGCGCCCTACGCCGGCGTGACCTGGGGCGACTTCGAGGACGAGTGGCGCGCCATCGGCGGCGTCAACGTGCGCTGGGCCGAGCGCTGGTCGTCGACCCACCTGTACGACGGCGTCAACCTGCACCACATCATCGACCACAGCTTCGACGCGGGCCCACGGCTCGGCCTGCTCGTGGTCGAGCAGGACGGCAAGCACTACGTCGGTCTGCGCGTGACGGCGCCGTTCTAGTCGGACCCGCCGGCTAGAAGCGCGGCACGTCGAAGACGGCCAGCGTGCCGCTCGCGAAGCCGGGGACGGCGACGCGCGTGCCGTCGGGGGAGAAGGCGATCTCGTTCGGCTGGCGCAGGGGGCTGGG
>JAJFFA010000716.1 GCA_021776885.1 Planctomycetota bacterium | reverse complement strand
AGCCAGCCCGGGGTTCCGGAGCTCCATGGCGGCCAGCTCGGCGTCGCGCTGCTCGTCGTTCAGCTCCGCCAGATCGAGGAACAGCTCGCGGGCCTGCTCCCACTGCGGGTCGCTCGGCCCGCTGGGCCCGGTCGGATGCTCGCTGTCGCTCTTCACGCGGCGCGCACCGGGCTTCCTCCTCGACCGGCGCGCGGAGCGTGTGATGGTACGGGAGTTCCACGGGGGCAGCTACGCCGGCGGGCATGGCCCGACGCGTCGCTCGGGCGCGGGCCAGAGCAGGCCCCTCACCGATTGCGCAGCCTGCGATCAGGTGCGGGCGCGACGGGCCGGGAACAGGGCGGGGGCCGCGAGCAGGACCAGGGCGAACAGCCCCGCGCCGAGGAGGAAGATGCGGCCGCCGAGGAGGGGGTAGGCGATGCCACCCGCTGTCAGTCCGATGATGCTCGCCAGGGCGCCGACGCTGGCGCTCGCGCCCTGCAGCGCTCCCTGGCTGTCCTGCGTGGCGGCGCCGGCCATGCGCGCCTGGAAGGTCGGCCAGGCCAGGCCGTTGCCGAAGGCGAAGAGCAGGGCGCCGGCGAAGGCGGCGGCGCTCGCGGCCACGGGGAACAGGCTGAAGGCGAGCAGCAGGCCGGCGAGGCCCAGGATGAACAGGCTGCGCGGCGCGAGTCGGCGCGCCGTCCACTGCAGGACCGGTCCCTGCATCACGAACATGGCGGCGGACATCAGCGCGTAGAAGAGCCCCATGCGGACCGGGCTCCAGCCCAGGCCCTGGGTCGCGTGCAGCGGGAACGACGCGTAGAAGAGGTTGAAGGCGAGGAAGAGCACGAAGGTCGCGAGGAGCAAGCCGGCGACGCCCGGTTGGCGCAGGAGACCGGGCTCCTGCTCGGGGCTGGAGCGGTCACAGCGACGCGGCTGCTGGCCGAGGACCTGGGAGACCGTCGCCGCGGCGGGCGGGCCCTCGGAGCAGCGGCCCGAGGGCTCGCGCAGGGTCAGGCAGAGCAGAGTCCCCAGAGCGGAGATCGCGATCGCGGCGATGACGGGAGCCGTGTATCCGTCGCCCAGCGCGCCGAGCAGGCCCGCGAGCGCCGGGCCCAGGGTGAAGCCGAGGGAGGCGGCCATGCCCATGCGGCCGAAGGCGACCTGGCGCGCGCTCTCTTCGCCGCGCGTGAGGTCGGCGACGTAGGCATTGGCGACCGAGATGTTGCCCCCGGTGAGTCCGTCCAGCAGGCGCGCCAGGAAGACGAGCAGCAGGGGCAGGGTCAGCTGCGCCCCGGCGAACTCTCCCAGGGAGCGCAGGGGCAGCTTCAGGGCCAGGAGGAAGAGCAACCAGGCCAGGGTCGTGCCGGCCTGGCTCAAGACGAGCACGGGGCCGCGGCCTGCGCGGTCGGACCAGCGCCCGAGGAGCGGCGCTCCGAAGAGCTGCGCCGCGGAGTAGGTGGCGCCCACCAGGCCGTAGGTCCAGGGGGCTCCACCGAAGTCGACAACGAGGAACACCAGGAACGGAAGGGCGATCGAGAAGCCGAGGGTGCCGCAGAAGTGCACCAGCAGGATCGGCCCGAGCTGCACCCAGCCCACGTGGCCAGCGCGAGCCAGGGGCTCGTCGCTGAGGGCGGCGGCGGTGAGCGGATCGGTGCCCATGGGCTGGGGGGGCTGGGGGGGCTGGGGAGTCTCGGCCCAGCGGGCGCTCGAGATCGGAATCCCGCTGCGCCGCAACCGGGGCGAGGGACCCTTATATAGGTTGTCGTCTCCGACGAGGACCCCCATGCCAGGCCTGCATGCCTGGTTCCCGCGAGGGGGCTGGCCCCACCCCGATGCGCCATGCTTCGAACGATCTCTCTGCTCGCGGCCCTGTCGATCGCGTCCTCCTGGGCGGGCGCCGGGCTCCCGGAGGCCGCACAGCGCTCGTCCGCTCCCTCCACGGCTGACCCCGAGGCGGACGAGCTCGGGCTCTTGTCCGGCAGCGTCTTCCTGGCGGGGGAGGGCGAGCCCGGGCCGGCGGTGCGTTCGGCCTTCGTCGACCTGGCCGGGGGAGGCGCGGCGCGCATCGTGGTCCTGGCGCAGGGGACGCGCGAGGGCATGGCGATCGATTGGATCGCGGCGGGGGCGCGCGCCCACGAGGTCGTGACCGTGCGCCGCGGGAAGGACCTGGCCGACGCCAAGGACCTCGCCCTGCTCTTCGCCGCGGACGGGCTGTGGCTGACCGACCTCTCCGAAGCGGTCAGCCGCGATCCCTTGCTGCGCGCGCTCCTGGTGAACGCGCTCGAGCGCGGGGCAGCGGTGGGTGCGGGGGGCGAGCTGGCGCGCGCGCTGACCGGTGTGCCCGGCGTCGACGGGGACCGGATGTGCCTCGTGCCGCGAGTCGAACTGCTCGCGGCGCCCGCGGGAGGAGACGAAGACGCGGCGCAGCGCGCCTCCGAATTGATTCCGGCGCGCATCGTCGTCGCCGTACCCGAGGGGGCGGCGATCGCCGTGCACCAGGGGCGCCGTGTCGCCCTGCTCGGCGCGGGCGTCGTCGCCTTCGCGATCAAGCGCAAGGGGGGCGAGCTGGTGCGCGAGCAGGTGCTGGCGGCGCAGGAACAACGCGACCACGGTGACCCCCTCGAGTACCGGCTGGACTTCCTCTCCTGGGTGCACAGCGCCCGGGGCGCGGGGCGGCCGCCCTTCCCGCCCGAAGCGGGCGGCGAGGCGCAGCTCGAGCGCGGCGCCCTGCTCCTGCACGGCGGCGGCGGCGTGGGCGAGGCGACGTGGGAGCGCTTCATCGAGCTCGCCGGCGGGACCGACGCGCGTATCGTCTGCATCCCCAGCGCGGGGCAGGACGACGAGGGCCAGGCGCCGAACTCCTACAGCGCGCGCGAGCTGACGCAGCGCGGCTGCACGGGGGTGAGCGTCGTGCATGCCGCGCAGCGCAGGCGCACGAACCACGACGGGCTCCTGCTCGAAGCGCTCGAAGCCGCGGACGCGGTGTGGATCGACGGTGGCCGGACCTTCCGCTTCATGGATCGCTTTGGGGAGACCCGGGCCGCAGCCGCGATCGCCGGCGTCCTCGAGCGGGGTGGGATCGTCGCGGGCAGCTCCGCCGGGGCCCAGGTCCTCGGCGCGTTCCTCCTGCGCGGGAACCCCAAGACCAACACGGACATCACCGACCCCGGCTACCGGGTGGCGCTGGGGCTCCTGAAGGGCGTCGTGATCGACGCTCACTTCCGCGACCGCGAGCGCGGGCCGCAGCTCGCCCGGCTGGTGCGCGACTTCCCCCAGCTCCTGGGCCTGGGGGTCGACGGGGAGACCGCGCTGCTGGTCCAGGGGACGATCGGCGAGGTGCTGGGCGAGGCCGGGGTGGTGGTCTACGACCGACGCGACGGAGACGAGCCACCCGAGGCAGGCCTCGTGCTGGAGCCAGGCGCGCGCTTCGACCTGGTGCGCGGCGTCGTCGTCGACTGAAGCCAGGGAGCAGGCTTTTCCCTGTTTCTTGCCGCCCCCACGCGCCCCCGAGGCCTTGTCCTGGGTGAGCCGACTTCGAGGACCAGACACCACGCTCCCGACGCTTCTCGCGCCGGTCGCTGCGCTACTGCTCGCTGCGCCCAGCGCCGCGGCCGGGTTGCCCGGGGAAGAGGAGCCGGACGTGCGGCCGCTGATGGGCACGCTCGTGCCACCCGTGACCGGCCTCGAGCAGCTGGATTTCGAACATGACGCGCGCGTGCTGCGGCTCGTGGAGCAGCGCAGCGGGGTCGAGCGCGGGCGCCTCGAGCGGGCTCGGCTCTACGCCGCGAAGCGCGGCGCCAAGTCCCTGCGCGTCGTCACCCTGCCCCTGGCCGGCCCCCTCGAAGGCGCCTCCCTGGCGCTGGTCGTCGATGCGGGCGGGCGGCTCGTCGACGGGCGGGCCTGGAACCGACCCGAGCTCGACGCCGATCCGGACGGTGCCTGGCAGCGGCTGATCGAACAGTTTGCGTGGGCGGAGATCGAGGCGCGCGACCCGGCCGAACTCGGAGAGGGCTTCGACCCCGACGCGTACTGGAAAGCGCTGTCCAGCGATCCCGGCGACGAGGCGCGCTGGACCCGGGCTCTGTATGACATCCGGCGCCTGATGATCGGCAACTCCGCGGCGTATCGTGCGTTACGAACTGCGCACGGCGCGCGGCGAGACGCCGGCGGCGGAGTTCTTCGAGCCCTCCGTGGTCGCCTTCGAGCAGCTCGGTGCGTTCGCGGACGACCTGCTTCCGCTCCTGGGGGAGCAGGCGACGGCGGCCTTCTACGAGCGCGCCCTGGAGGCCCGCGACCTGTACAGCACCCTCACCTCCGCCGCGGGGCCGGAGCGCGAGGAGGTCATCCGCTCGACCTACGCGAAGATGGAGGGTGCCTGCTTCAGGTGCCATTCGATTCGCCAGCACGAGCTGGGTTGGGACGGACCGCTGGTGTTCCCCGGGATCGAGGAGCGGCTGGTCGACTACGGTGTGCGCCGCGACCTCTTCCGCGTGGGCATGGACGTCTGGGCGCCGTTGGGCGCGGAACGCGCCGGGCAGCAGCTCGCGGACGGCGTGCACGCTGCGCTCCTGCTCGTGGGTGCGGAGAGCTGACCGGCTGCAGAGCGCGCGGGTGGGGGCTGCTCAGCGCTCGCCGCCCGAACCAGCCTCGCGGGCGGGGGCGCTGGCTTCGACGCTCTCGTGTTCGGCCTTCAAGAGCTTCCGGAGGAGTTCGCTCACCGCCGGCGTCACCTCCTGCAGGTTCCCGTCGTTCACGACCACGGCCGCGACCGTGCCCGTCGCGCGGTCGAAGCCCACCTCGGCGTACCACAGGGTGTTCGAGCCGTTGTGCCAGCGGCTGTTCGCGTCCGTCGCGATCCAGCCCAGGGCGTAGTTGCCGGAGAAGGGCGGCTCGTGCAGCACCTCCCAGCTCTCGGCACTGAGGAAGTCCGGGTCGCGGCGCGCATGGGCCGAGAGGTAGCGGGCCATGTCCGCGAGGGGCATGTGTACGCGCCCCGCGGGACCCAGGGCCGCGGGGTTGTCCGAGTTCGGGGGCGCCGGCTGGTCGCGTCCGTCGGCAGCCTTGGCGTGACCCCGCGGCGCATCACCGAGGGGCGAGCCGAATCCGGCGCCGCCGAGGCCCAGGGGCTCGAAGACCTCCTTGCGCAGGAGCTCTTCCCAGGAGGCTTCGGCCGCGGCCTCGAGCATGGCGCCGGCCACGATGTAGCCGTTGTTCGAGTAGGAGAAGGTCTCGCCCGGCGCCCCGAGGGCCTCCTGTGAGAGGGCGATCTCGACCCACGCGAGCCGATCGGTGCTCGGCTCGGCGGGGTTCTGGCCGAAGCGCCCGAAGTGCTCCATGGGGATGTTCGCGGGCTGCCCCGCGTGGTGCGAGAGCAGCTGCAGGAAGGTCGCGTCCCCCAGCTCGACGTTCAGGTTCGGG
>JAJFFA010000715.1 GCA_021776885.1 Planctomycetota bacterium | reverse complement strand
GCGCACCCGCGCGCTGCAGCACCGCGGCGTTGGCATAGGGCGCGTCGTAGGGGTCGTACTCGGAGCGCGGAAGCTGCCACACGGGCCCCACGACCACGGGCACGTCCTCGCGCACGATGGCGTCCGCGACCTTCCAGGCCTCGCGGCCACCGTAGAGCACGGCGTCGAGCTCGAGCTCGCGGGCGAACTGCAGGGCGAACAGGATCGTCTGGGCGCCGTCGGCGTGCAGGCCGACCTTCTTCTCGCCGCGGGCGTAGGGTCCCAGGGCCAAGAGGCGCGGGTCGTAGGGCGGCTGGCGCAACCCGTGCTCCTCGGCTTCGCTGACCAGGCGCCCGTACTCGAGGGCCTCCTCGAAGAGCTCCTCCATCTCCTGGGTGGCGTCCTCCTTCTCCTTCTTCTCCGCGCTGTTGGAGGTGCGCGGGAAGCGGATGTGGAGCATGTCGCGGTCCACGAAGAGCAACTCTTCCCAGGTGTCCCCGTACAGGTCGAGCACGGACGACTGACCCTGGATCGGACCCCCGCCCTGGGGCGTGGTCTGGGTGCGCGTGACGCCGTTGTGACGCGTGACTCCGACGTGGGCGGAATCGGCATTGATCGAGGCCGAGACGCGCAGGTCGGGCTGGTTGCCGCCGATCTCGCTGGTGTCGATGGTGGCGCGCACCGCGCCGATCTCACGCAGACCGACCTGGCTGTTGAGGGAGATCATCCCGGGCCACAGGTCGAGCCCACGCACGTCGACGACGCGGGCCCCCTCGGGCACGACCACGTCCTGCCCCATCTCGATGATGCGGTCGCCGTGCATGAGCAGCGTCCCGCCCGTGATGTCGGCGGCGGTCACGGGGTGGATCGTGCCACCGACCAGGGCCAGCACCTCACCCCGCTCGTCGTGCTCCGGAACCTCGCGCGGCTCCTCGCTGATCGGGCGCGCAGCCAGGGGCTCGGCGTCGAAACCGAAGGTGTCACGCCGCTCGAACTCGAGCTCCCCGTCCACGAAGGTCATCTCGACCCGCGAGAGCGAGGACAGCGGATCGCCGTCGAGCAGCGCCAGATCGGCGTCCTTGCCGCGCTCGATCGAGCCCACCTTGGCGTCGATCCCCAGCTGCCGGGCCGGATTCAGGGTCACCAGCTGCAGGGCAGCCACGCGGTCCATCCCGGCGTAGCGCACCGACTTGGCCGCCTCCTCGTAGAGGCGCCGGACCATCTCGTCGCTGTCGGAGTTGAGCGACGCCGAGACCCCCGCCGCCGACATCAGGGCAGCGTTGTGCGGGATCGCGTCGTAGGCCTCGATCTTGTACGCCCACCAGTCCCCGAAGGTCGAGCCGGCCACGCCCGCCTGGGCCATCTCGTGCGCCACCTTGTAGCCCTCGAGCACGTGCTGCAGGGTCGCGATCTGGAAGCCGAAGTGCTGGCTGACGCGGATCAGCATGACGATCTCGTCCGCGCGGTAGCAGTGGCTGTGCACCTTGACCTCGCCTTCGAGGATGCCGACGAGCACGTCCAGGCGCAGGTCGCGGCGCGGCGGCTCGGGGTCCTCGCCGCGCGCGCTGGCCGCCTCGTAGGCCTGCCACTCGGCGCGGTACTCACGGGCGCGCTCGAAGGCGCGATAGTAGATGGCCTCGACCCCCATGCGCGTGCCGGGAAAGCGCGTCCCCGAGTCGCCCCAGTTGGAGCGCTTGGGGTTCTCGCCCAGGGCGAACTTGATGCCCTGCTGCGAGCCCGGGAAGCGCAGGGCGTCCGCGTCCTCGTGCCACTTCAGCTTGAGCACCTCGTCGCGGCCGCCGATGGCGTTGGCCGAACCGTGCAGCAGGCGAACGGTGGTCACGCCGCCGGCCAGGGCGCGGTAGATGGACAGGTCGTCGGCATCGACCACGTCCTTCATCGTGACCTCCGCGCTGATCGAGACCGTGCCCTCGTTCACACCGCGCGCGATCGCCATGTGGGAGTGGCAGTCGACGACGCCGGGCGCGAGGTGCATGCCGGACGCGTCGATCTCGACGACCGAGCCGGCCGCCGGGACGTCGCCGATGGCCGCGATCTTGCCATCGCGGACCAGGACGTCAGCGACGAAGGCCGGGCCCACGGCGCTGTGGATGGTCGCGCCGCGGATCACGACGTTGCCGCCGGTCTCGAGCGACGGCTCGCGCATGGCCTCGGTCTCGAAGGCGTGCTCGCCGGCCGCGCTCGCCCGCGCGGGCGTCGACAGGGTCAGCAGCAAGAGGGCGAGGACTCGGCTTCGGTTCATGGTTTGGTATCGCATCGCTCTAGTTCCTCGTCTCGCTGCCTTGGGGGTCGCGGGTGGCCTCGAACGACGAGCTCTGCTCGCCGCCGGGGAACTTCACGCTGCGCGTTCCTTCGATCGTGTCGCCGTCCACTTCCCCCTCGAGGGAGATCTCGAAGCTGAAGTCGCCCATGGAGATCTTGGCCTTCAGGCTGACGCTCGTGCCGCTGACCTGCCCCTCGACCTCCTCACTGACCTGGCTCTGGTCCATGGGACTCTCGAACTCGAGCTTGCCGCTGACGCTGCCGTCCTCGGCCATCTCCAGGATCAGGGTCGACTCGCCGCCCTGCTCCGCGTCGGCGGAGACGTTCCAGGTGCCCGTGACGTCCACGCCCTCATCGGGGGCGCCTCCCGCCGGCGCGTCCTCGACCTCGAACTCATAGGGGAAGCCGTCGACCACCAGGCAGGCCAGCTTGGCGTCCTCGTCCATGGGGTGGGCCGTCCAGAGCGCGATAGCGGCGCTCTGTCCCGGCTCGAGGTTGCCGAAGTGGCGCTGCACGCCGAGCAGGCGCGCGGGCTCCGCAGTGAGGGCGGAGAGGGCCAGATCGCGGGACAGGCCGGCCTCGACCAGCTCGCGGGCGCGCTCGAGCAGGTCGCTCGGGCTGTCCGCGCCGGTGCCCAGGGAGAACACGACCCCCGCCTCGGCCAGACGCAGGGCGCAGTCGCGGGTCTCGACCCACAGGCGACGCTGTTCCTCACGCACGCCAAGGGGACTCTCGTACTCCCAGTCGATCGCCTCCTCGTCGCCGTCCGCGTCGCCCTCCTCGCTGTCCGTCTCACTCGCGGCTTCGTCGTCCTCCTCCGGCACGCTCGACCCTTCGTCGTCCGGCTCGCTCTCCGGGTCGCCGTCCGGGTCGCCGTCCGGGTCGCTCTCCGGGTCGGTCGATCCTTCCTCGTCGTCCTTGTCCTGCTTGCCCTTCTTCTTGCCCTTCTTCTTGTCCTTCTCGTGGGGGTCGTCGACCTCGTCGCCCCAGTCGAGGGTCAAGATCACCGGCACGCCGCCCGCCGCCAGCCGGTCCGCGATGCGCCACGCCTCGCGCCCGCCCGCGATGATGACCTCGAAGCCGAACTCGTCGGCCAGGTCGAGCCAGCGCTCGATATCGGCGGAGCTCTGCGCTTCGCACACGAGCCGCACTTCACCCGCCAGGAGCCGCCGCGCGGCCGCCAGGTCGGCGTCCCAGGCGGGCCTGCGCCCGGGTCGCCCGGCGTCGTGCCGCGCCTCGAGCTCGGCGTGGCGCTGGGCGTCCAGGAAGAGCTGACGCAGCTGGGCGTGGTAGCCCATCAGCGTGCTGGGATAGCCCTGCCCGCTGGCCGCGAAGGTGGCGTGCTGGAAGGCCTCGCCGGCGACCACCGCGTCGCGCAGGGCCGCGTCGCGGGTGGTGGCCAGGCAGCTCGAGCCGGACAGCAGCTCGCCCCCGGGGGCGGCCAGGAGTGCGGCGAAGCCGTTCTCGCGGTGCTTCTCCGGTCCCTCCTCGCCCAGGTCGAGGACATCGACCGCGCGGAAGGAGGCGTGCACGCCCTTGCGGTTCGCCTCACGCATGTCCGTCAGCACGTTGGCGCGCACGTCGGCGGGACGATCCTTCTCGACCTGGAACTCGAGCGTCTCGGGCACCTCGATCCCGGCGCGCGAGAAGGCGTCCACGAAGGCCGGCACGGCCAGGTGCCCGGCGCCATCGATGCTGCGCATCCCCGGAGGGACCTCCGCGCCCACGTCCTCGATCGAATCGATGCGTCCAGCGCGCAGCAACAGGTTGACCCGCGGCGCGTCCTCAGCGTCCGACAGGCGCACGTCCCGCAGCACGTAGGGCTCCGGGCGTTCGGGCGAGGATTGGGCGGTCGCGAACGGCGCGAGGAAAGCGGCTGCGAGGACCGCGGCGGCGGGGGCCGAAGCGGCGAGGCTGGCATGCATGGAGCAGGCTCCTGGGGAGAGGCGTCGAGTCGAAGC
>JAJFFA010000714.1 GCA_021776885.1 Planctomycetota bacterium | reverse complement strand
GAGCCCATGCCGGTCAGCCCCATCCCGGTCGAGCCGGTCTCGGCCGTGTGGAGCGGCGACTTCCTCGGGCCCTATGGACGCATCGAGCTCCTCGGTCGTGGTGGGCAGGGCGAGGTCTGGCTGGCAGAGGACACGCGCGTCGGACGGCAGGTCGCGCTCAAGATCCTGGCCCACAGCGACGAGGAGCGCATGCGTCGCTTCCGGCGCGAGGCACAGATCACCTCGCGCCTGGATCACCCCGCCCTCTGCCCGGTGTACGAGTCGGGCGTGCTGGACGGCGTGGCCTACATCGCCAGCCGCTACGTTCCGGGCGAGAGCCTGGCGGCCGCCCTCGCGCGCCGTGGCCAGACGACGGCGCGCCGCGCGGAGCCCGGGAGCGGCTCTCCGGATGAGCGCGGTGAGGGCGGTGAGGGCGCCGGGCGCGGCGAGGGGGCCGAGCGTGCAGAGCGCTACGTGCGCCTGATCACGGCCGCGGCCCGCGGCCTGCACGTGGCCCACGAGGCCGGGGTCGTGCACCGCGACGTCAAGCCGGCGAACATCTTGATCTCGGACACCGGTGACGCCGTCGTCGTCGACTTCGGACTGGCGCGGGACGCCGAGCACAGCGTGGTGACCCGCTCCCAGGAGCTGCTGGGAACACCGGCGTACATGTCCCCCGAGCAACTCACCCCCGTCTCCGGCGCTGCATCCGCGGTCGACCGGCGCACCGACGTCTGGTCCCTGGGGGTCACGCTGTTCGAGTGCTTGACCGGACGACGCCCCTTCGAAGCTCCGACGCAGCAGGGGCTGATGCGCGCCATCCTGACCCAGGAGCCGGCGTCGGTGCGGCGCCTGCGCCCGGGCCTCGCCCGCGATCTGGCGGTGATCGTGTCGACAGCCCTGACCAAGGAGGCCTCACGGCGCTACGCCTCGGCCGCGCATCTCGCGGACGACCTCGAAGCCTGGCTCGCCCGGCGGCCGATCGCCGCGCGCCCCGTGTCGGTCGTCGGGCGCGTCGTGCGCTGGAGCCGCCGCGAGCCGGCCTGGGCCAGCTTGCTCGCCGCCCTCGCGCTGCTGCTCCCCGGGCTCGGTGGCCTCACGGCCCACGCCCTCCTGACCCGCGACACGGTCGCCCTGGGCGAGACGACGGCGCGGCTCGAGCGCTTCGACGCGCGCCTGGCCGAGGGCTACGTCGAGTACTTCCACGGCGATCCGCAGCGCGCCCTGGACCTCTTCGATGCGGCCCTGGTCCACGTCCCCGACTCTCCCGATGCCTTCGCTGGCTTCGTCCTGACCCTGGACAAGCTCGAGCGCTACGCCGAAGGGCTCGAGGCCTTCGCGCGGCACGCCGGCATCGTCGAGCGCAATCCCGACCTCGAGGGGCTGCGCGCGACCCTCTTGCTCGCCCTGGGGCGGCAGCCGGAGGCGCAGCGGCTGCAGGCCGGCCCGCGATCGGCGGTCGGTCACTTCATCGCCGCCTGCCTGGCCCTGGGCCGCGCGGACGCGGGCAGCTCGGCGGCGCTGGAGGAGGCCCGCGCGGCGAGCTGGCGCGCGATCCTGACCTCCGACCGACCGCTGCTTCCCTACTACCGACTGCACGCCTTCACCCTGGCCGACACCGCGACCGGGCTCGAGCGCTCGGCGGAGGTCTATCGGGTCATCGAGCGACGCTGGCCCGACGACCCACAGCACCACATGGTCGCGGGGATGGCGCTGCTCGGGGACGACCCCGGCGCCGCCGCGGCCGAGTTCCGGCTGGCGGTCGAGGCCGAACCCCACGTCACGGCCGGCTGGACGAACCTGGGCACGGCCCTCGCGCGCAGTGGGGACTGCGCCGGGGCGGCGGACGCGCACCGCGAGGTGCTGCGCTTGAACCCGGGGAGCGACGTGGGGCACTACAACCTGGCGATCTCCCTGGTCGCCTGCGGCGAGCTCGAAGAGGCCGTCGCGGCGTACCGCGAGGCGCTGCGCCTGAGCCCGGGGCAGTCCAAGACGTGGAACAACCTGGGCTCGGTCTACGTGCGCCTGGGGGACACCGCGAGCGCCGTCGAGTGCTATCGGCGGGCGGTCGAGGTGGACCCGGAGGACGCCATCGCCTGGCTCAACCTGGGCACCAACCTGGCGGTGGCCGGCGGCGATCTGGACGAGGCGCTCGCGAGCGCGCGCCGCGGCCACGCCATCGGAACGGCCCGGGCGGGCTGGCCGTACGACTCCGCCAAGATCGTCGCCGAGCTCGAGAGCTGGAGCGTCGATGCGCGCGCCATCGAAGCGTACCTGTCCGGGGAGGCCGCGCCGGAGGCGCGAGAGCTGGCGCGACTGGCGCGCTCGGCCTGGACGGCGGAGCGCTTCGAGGTCAGCGCCGCCCTGTTCCTGGCGGCCCGCGACCTGGACGGCGAGGTGGGCCGCGGCGAGACGAACGGGGCGCGCTATCGCGCCGCCGTGTCCGCCGCCCGCGCCGCGCACGGGGCTCCGGATGGGCCGTGGGGACAGCTGGCCCTGGGCTGGATGGAGGAGGAGCTGGAGCAGCTGCTGGCGGACCTCGAGGCGCGCACGAGCGAGGAGGTCGAGGCGCGAACCCACGCACAGCTCGGCGCCTGGCTGAGCGAACCCGGACTCCAGGCGACGCGCGCAGGCGCCGCCCCGTGGGCCGGGGAAGACGCGGACGCGTGGGCCGAGCTGTGGGCGACGATCGAGGACGTTCACGCGGCGCTCGGCAACGGTTGAGCCGTCGCCGCGAAGTTGGCGTGCGCGATAGTGGATGCAGGTGAGAGGTTCGGGCTAAGGTCCGGCGGTGGAAACGTCGAACCCGGTCTCGCGCAGCCCGGGGGGGGCCCTCCACTGGGCTCACTGGGCGATCCTCGCCCTGTCCCTCGGCGCGACCTTGACAGCCTGGTTCATCACCCGTGAGCAAGGGCGCGAGCGGATGCGCGCGCGCTTTGCGTCCGAGCAGAAGGTCGTCGTCGACCTGATCGTCGACCGCATGGCGCACTACGAGGATGCGCTATGGGCCGGGACCGGACTGGTGAGCGCCCTCGGCGGAACCCCCGAGCTGGAGCGCTGGCGCTCCTTCGCGGACAGCCTGCGCCTCGAGCAGCGCTACCCCGGGATCAGCGGCATCGGCTTGATCCTCCCCGTGCAGCGTGGCGAGTTGGAGGTCTTCGTCGCCCGGCAGCGCCTCCTGCGGCCGCAGTTCCGCGTCCACCCCGTGCACGAACAGGACGAGTACCTTCCGATCACCTACATCGAGCCCGAGGCGCGCAATGAGCTCGCGGTCGGGCTCGACATG
>JAJFFA010000713.1 GCA_021776885.1 Planctomycetota bacterium | reverse complement strand
GCCCGGCGGCAGGGCGGCGCGCAGCTGGGCCGGGGTCGGCGCGCGCCCGTCCGTGCGCAGGGCGGCGACGTCGACCAGGTCTTCGACGGGGACCGGCTGGGACACGCCCTATGCGCTCTCCTCGATCAGGCGCTCGAGCGTCGCGCGCACCAGCTTGGGGTCTGCGCTGCCCTTGGAGGCCGCCATCACGGGCCCGATCAGGGCGCCCAGGGCCTTGTCCTTGCCGGCCCGCACCTCGTCGATGATCGCCTGCTTGCCCTCGAGGGCAGCGCGGCACCAGGCCTCGATGGCCGCATCGTCGCGCACCTGGCGCAGGCCGCGCGCGTCGATCACCTGCTCGGGCTCGGCGCCGGAAAGGAGCACCTCGTCGAAGACCGTGCGCGCCGGACCGCCGCCCACGGCACCCTCCGCCACGAGGGCGATCAGGCGCGCGAGCTGGCGCGGGCGCAGGGCGATCTGGTCGACGCTTTGCACGTCGATCTCGGGGTCGGAGAGGGCGCGCAGGAGCTCGTTCTGGATCCACTTGGAGGCGTCGCGGGCCGGGGCTCCGGCGCGCACCACGGCCTCGAAGAAGTCGGACACGCCGCGCTCTGCGGTCAACACGCCAGCGTCGTACTCGGAGAGATCCAGCTCGGCCGTGTAGCGCGCCCGGCGTGCGGCCGGGAGCTGCGGCAGGTGTCCCCCCAGGGCCTCGAGGGTGGCCGCCTCGACCCGCACCCAGGGCAGGTCGGGCTCGGGGAAGTAGCGGTAGTCGCTCTCGTTCTCCTTGCTGCGCATCAGCCGCGTGACGCCGCGCTCGGGGTCCCACAGGCGCGTCTCCTGGGCCACCTTCTCGCCGGCTTCGTAGGCGGCCTGCTGGCGCCCGACCTCGTGCTCGATGGCGGCGTGCACGTGGCGGAAGGAGTTCAGGTTCTTGAGCTCGACCTTGGTGCGCAGGGGCTCCCCGGGCAGGTGCACCGAGATGTTCACGTCGCAGCGCAGGCTGCCCTTCTCCATGTCGCAGGCGGAGACTCCGCTGTACTCCAGGATCTCCTTGAGTGCGCCCAGGTACTCGACCGCGTCGTCGGCGCTCTCGATGTCGGGCTCGGTCACCGACTCGATCAGGGGAACGCCTGCCCGATTCAAGTCGACCAGGGAGCTCGTGCCGCGGTCGTGGATGGTCTTGCCGGCGTCCTCTTCCATGTGGATACGCGTCAGCCGCACGCGCTTGCCCGAGGCCAGGGTGATGCCTCCACCCTGGCAGTAGGGCGCGTCGTACTGGGTGATCTGGTAGCCCTTGGGCAGGTCCGGGTAGAAGTAGTTCTTGCGGTCGAACTTCGAGCGCGGCGCGATCTCGCAGCCCAGGGCCAGGGCCGCGCGCAGGGCCAGGTTCAGGGCCTCCGCGTTGAGCACCGGGAGGGCGCCCGGCTGGCCGCTGCAGACGGGGCACACGAGGGAGTTGGGCTCGGCCCCGAAGCGCGCCTCGCAGCCACAGAAGAGCTTCGTGCGGGTCGAGAGCTGGGCGTGGACCTCGAGGCCGACGACGGTGGTCCAGACACTCATGCCGCGCCCCCTTCCGCGACCCGCGGGGCCGGCTGGCGACGGTGTTCGGTGGTCTCCTCGAAGCACCGTGCGATGCCCAGGACGCGGGCGTCGGCGCGGGCCGGGCCGATCAGCTGCAGGCCGACGGGCAGCTCGACGCCGCCCTCGCGGGTGAAGCCGCAGGGCACGCTGACCGCGGGCAGCCCGGCGAGGTTGGCGGTGACGGTCATCACGTCGGAGAGGTACATGGCCACCGGATCATCGGCCTTGTCGCCCAGGGCGAAGGCCGGCTCCGGGGTGGTGGGGGTGAGCAGCAGGTCGACGCTCTCGAAGGCGCGCTCGAAGTCCCCGGCGATCAGGCGCCTGACCTTCATGGCACGCCGGTACCAGGCGTCGACGTAGCCGGCCGAGAGCACGTAGGTGCCGAGCAGGATGCGGCGCTCGACCTCCGCCCCGAAGCCGGCGCCGCGAGTGGCGGCGTACATGCCGTCCAGGCTGCCGTCGCCCTGGGCGCGCAGTCCGAAGCGCACACCGTCGAAGCGTGCCAGGTTGCTCGAGGCCTCGGCGGTGGCCACCACGTAGTAGGTGGAGATGGAGTGCTCGGCGTGGGGCAGCTCGACCGCGACGCGCTGGGCGCCCTGGGCTTCGAAGTGCGCGATCGCCTCCTCGACACGGGCGCGCACGCCGGGGTCGAGCCCCTCGCTCAGGAGCGCGTCCGGCACCCCGATGCGCAGGCCTTCGAGCTGGGCCAGCTCCGGCTGCGGCGCGTTCTCCTCGAGGCAGGTCGAGTCCGCGGGGTCGTGTCCGCCGATCACCGACAGGGCCAGCTCGAGATCGCCCACGCTGCGCGCCAGGGGGCTGACCTGATCGAGGGACGAGCCGAAGGCGACCAGGCCGAAGCGTGAGACGCGACCGTAGGTCGGCTTGAAGCCCGCGATGCCGCACAGGGCCGCGGGCTGGCGCACCGAGCCCCCCGTGTCCGAGCCCAGGGCCAAGGGCACGATGCCGGCGGCCACGGCGACGGCGCTGCCCCCCGACGATCCGCCCGGGGTACGGGTCGGATCCCACGGGTTCCTGGCCGCTCCATAGGCGGAGTTCTCGGTGGACGAGCCCATGGCGAACTCGTCCATGTTGGTCATGCCGACGGGGACGGCGCCGGCATCGAGCAGGCGCTGGACGCAGGTCGCGGTGTACGGCGCCGTCCAGCCCTCGAGGATGCGCGATCCGCAGTTGCTCTCGACGCCCTCCAGGCAGAGGTTGGACTTGAGTGCGACGGGGACACCGAAGAGCACCCCCGGGTCCTCGCCTGCGGCGCGCCGCGCGTCGAGTTCTCGGGCGCGGGCGCGGGCGCCCTCGGCATCGACGACCAGGAACGCGTGCAGGCGGGCGCCCTCGCCCTGGGCCTGCTCGAGGCTCTGTTCGACGGCCTCGCTCGCGCTCAGCTCGCCGCGCACGATGGCGTCGCGCAGGGCGCGGGCGTCCGGATGGGGGCTCATTCGCCCCCTCCG
>JAJFFA010000712.1 GCA_021776885.1 Planctomycetota bacterium | reverse complement strand
TGAAACAACATTGCGAGGCTAAATTGCGCGAGGCCCAGGAAAAGATCGAAAAGATCAGCCTGTCCGGGGGCGGAGCGGTCAAGACGGAACCCTTCGATGCCTCGTGAGGCGCGCGCGAATCCCTACACCCCGGAGGTTGATTTAGCCACGGCCTTGGCCCGTTGCGGGGAGGCCGTGACCGCGCGGCTCGATGCCTTGTTGGCGCCCGTTCCCGGTGCGCGCGGGCGGGTCATCGAGGCGATGCGCTATAGCGCCCTCTCCGGCGGCAAGCGCCTGCGCCCCTTCCTGGTCTTGGAGTCGGCCGGCCTTTTCGACGTCGATGCGCAGCATGCCCTGCAGACGGCGGCGGCGGTCGAGATGGTGCATTGCTATAGCCTGATCCATGACGACCTGCCGGCCATGGACGACAGCGATCTGCGGCGCGGCAACCCGACGCTGCACAAGAAATTCGATGAGGCGACGGCGATTTTGGCCGGTGACGGGCTTCTGACCGAGGCCTTCGCGGTGCCGGAGATCGGCATCTACGCCCTGTGGAAGGGCGTGCTCTTCGTGACGATCCTCTTCCTGGGGCTGGTCGCGGTGTGGGTCAAGGGCGACCTCGACTGGGTCATGTCGTACGACGGGCCGGAGTACGTGCCCACGGCCGAGCGCTCGACGCGGGTCGTGCCCAGCGTCGACGAGATCCTGAAGGCGCGGGGCGAGGGCCCCGAGGACGCGGACGGCGACGATTCGACCGATGACCCCGACGGCTCCGAAGGCGAAGCAGCCGCCTAGCCACCCTGTAGCCCCTCCCCGAAACGCGCGCGAGACGGAACCACCATGGGACTCTTGGAGAATGCCTTCGAGGAGAACGTCCTCACGACGAAGGTCGACTGGCTGCTGAACTGGGCTCGGCTCAACAGCATCTGGCCGATGACCTTCGGGCTGGCCTGCTGTGCCATCGAGATGATGGCCGTCGGTGCCGCGCACCACGACATCGACCGCTTCGGCGCCGGCGCGTTCCGCGCCACGCCGCGCCAGGCCGACCTGATGATCGTGGCGGGTACGGTCAACTTCAAGATGGGCGAGCGCGTCAAGCGCCTCTACGACCAGATGCCGTCGCCCAAGTACGTGATCGCGATGGGCGCCTGCGCCACCGGCGGCGGCCCGTACTACAAGTTCGGCTACACCGTCATGAAGGGGGTCGACCGCATCGTGCCCGTCGACGTCTACATCGCGGGTTGCCCGCCGCGCCCCGAGGCCCTGCTCGAGGGCCTGATGAAGCTCCAAGAGAAGATCCGCCGCACGGCGGTGGTGCGCAAGCCCGCGCGCCTGGCCTGAGCCCCGGACGCCCCCATGGACTTCCAGGCCATCCACGATCGCCTCGTCGCCATCGACGCCCCCGGGCTCGTGCGCGCCGAGCTGCCGCGCGAGCCGAACAAGAAGGAGAAGGACCCGGGCCGCTCGGGTGAGTCCTACGTCGTCGTCGACTCGGCGCGCATGGTCGACTTCCTGCTCGCCTGCCGCGACGACGAGCGCCTGGACATGAAGCTCCTGGTCGACCTGAGCGCGGCCGACCCGGCGGTCGACGACGAGAACTTCTGGGTGCTGATCCAGCTCCTCTCGATCGAAAAGAAGCACCGCCTGAGCATCAAGGCCTTCCTGCCCAAGGACAACGCGCGCATGCCGACGGCGACCGCCGTGCACCGCGGCGCCCAGTGGCACGAGCGCGAGTGCGCCGAGATGTACGGAATCACCTTCGAGGGCCACCCGGATCCGCGCAACATCTTGCTGCCCGACGACTGGGTCGGTCACCCGATGCGCAAGGACTACGAGTTCCCGACCGAGTACCACGGCATTTCCTGCGAGTAGCAGCCCGCGACATGGTCGAAGCCCAAAAGTACAAGCCCTCGATGCAGCTCTCCGACGAATCGCGGGTGCTGCCTAGCGGAGAGCGCGAGTTCATGCTCGACGTCTCGACCGCGGACCTCGAGGTCAACATGGGTCCGCAGCACCCCGCGACCCACGGGGTGATGCGCGTGCTCCTGCGGACCGACGGCGAGCTCGTCACCGGCGCGCAGCCGCACCTGGGCTACCTGCACCGCTGCGCCGAGAAGATCGGCGAGAACGTCGAGTGGCTGCAGTACCTGCCCTACACCGACCGGTACGACTACCTGTCGGCGATGAACAACAACCTGGGCTACAGCCTGGCGGTCGAGGGCCTGATGACCGGGCTCGAGATCCCGCGTCGGGCGACCCTGATCCGCACGATCTGCGCCGAGCTCAACCGCGTCGCGTCGCACCTGATCGCCTACGGCACCTACGGCCTCGACATCGGCGCCTTCACGCCCTTCTTCTACGCCTTCCGCGAGCGCGAGTGGATCCAGGCCCTGTTCGAGAAGATCTGCGGCGCGCGCCTGACCTACAGCTACATCCGCATCGGCGGCGTGTTCAACGACACGCCCCCCGGCTGGCTGCAGGAGGTCGGGCACTTCTGCGACGTCTTCGAGGACAAGTGGCGCGAGTACTACGACCTCCTGGTCGAGAACCACATCTTCGTCAAGCGCACCGCCGACATCGGCGTGATCTCGGCCGAGATGGCCCTCGACTTCGGTCTGACCGGTCCGATGCTGCGCGGCTCCGGGGTCGACTTCGACCTGCGCCGTGACATGCCCTACATGGCCTACGGCGAGATCAGCGACGCGGGCGCCTTCGACATTCCCCTGGGCCGGGGCGAGAAGGGCACCCTGGGCGACTGCTGGGACCGCTTCTACGTGCGCGTGGCCGAGATGATGGAGTCGATCAAGATCGTGCGCTGGTGCCTCGACGCCATCGAGCCGGGGCCGGTCCTGGGCGACGTGCCCAAGGTGATCAAGGTGCCGGCCGGCGAGGGCTACGTCGGCATCGAGAACCCGCGCGGTGAGCTGGGCCACTACGTGGCCTCGAGCGGCGGCAAGGTCGCGCTGCGTTGCCGCGTGCGCGGGCCGTCGTTCACCAACCTGGCCGTGCTCGAGGACCTGATGCCCGGAACGCTCCTGGCGGACTCCGTCGCGATCATCGGCTCGACGGACATCGTCGTCGGAGAGACCGACCGCTAGGTCGCCCGAAGGCTCCCCAGCAACCCCAAGGACGATGGAACAACGCCCCTTCCTCGACTTCCTCGAGACCCTCGGCCCGCCCGCGTGGGTCCCCGAGTGGGCCCTGTGGCTGACCGCCGCCGGTCTCGGTGTGGGCCTGATCACCACGATCATCTCGCTGATCGCCCTGTTCTCGATCTGGCTCGAGCGCAAGGTCTCGGGCCACATCCAGTGTCGCTACGGCCCGATGTACGCGGGCGGCTGGCACGGCTGGGCGCAGACGATCGCCGATGGCGTGAAGCTGATGATGAAGGAGGACATGATCCCGACCGGCGCGGACAAGCCCTTGTTCGTGATCGCCCCGGCGATCGTCCTGTCCAGCATCTTCGGCGCGATGGTCGCCCTGCCCCTGTCCTACGGCTTCTACTTCGCCCAGATGGACCTGGGGATCTTCATGATCCTGGCCCTGGGCTCGACCACCACCATCGGTGTGGTCATGGCCGGCTGGGCCTCGAACTCGAAGTGGTCCCTGTACGGCGCCATGCGCGAGGCGGCGCAGGTCGTGGCCTACGAGATCCCCCTGGGGCTCGCGCTGCTCGTTCCGCTGATGGCCCTGGGCACGTTCAGCCTGCTCGACGCCAGCCATGCCCAGGCCGGCTTCTTCGGCATGAACTGGGCCATCTTCCAGAACCCCGCCGTGCTGCCGGCCTTCGTGATCTTCTGGGTCGCCGCCCTGGCCGAGACCAAGCGCGCGCCCTTCGACCTGCCGGAGGCCGAGTCGGAGCTGGTCGCCGGCTTCCTGACCGAGTACTCCGGCATCCGCTGGTCGTTCTTCTTCCTCGAGGAGTACGCGGCCATGTTCCTGATGTCGGTCGTCGCGGCGGTCTTCTTCTTCGGCGGCTTCGAGTCGCCGCTGACCTGGGCGGCGCGCGAGGCCTTCGGCTCGAACACACACATCGTGGTTCAGCTCGTCTGCTTCGGGACGATCGTCATCAAGGGCTTCATCGGTGTTTTCCTCATGATGTGGCTGCGCTGGACTCTCCCGCGCATCCGCATCGATCAGGTCATGACCATGGGGTACAAGTACCTCACCCCGCTCGCCCTGGCGTGCGTGCTGGTCGCGGCGATCTGGGAGGCGATTCTCTCCCTCTTCTAATCATGCAGACCATCACACCCACGCAGCGCTACCTGAAGAACGTCTGGGATACGCTCAAGACGACTCTGGTCGGCATGAAGATCACGGGCAAGTATCTGCTCAAGAAGCCGATCACCGTCCAGTATCCCGACGAGCGCCTGCCGATCCCCGACCGCTACCGCGGTATCCACTACCTCGAGCAGGAGAAGTGCATCAACTGCCTGGCCTGCGCGCGGGCCTGCCCCATCGACTGCATCGAGATGGAGGCCGTGCGCCACGGCAAGGAGCTCGAGTGGGTGTCGTTCACCCTCGACTACCAGAAGTGCATGTTCTGCGAGCTGTGCGTCTACCCCTGCCCCAAGGACTGCATCCACATGGGCACGGAGTTCGCGCTGGTCACCACCGACCGTAGCGAGCTGAACTTCGACCTGCTGTCCTTCAAGGGCATGGCGCGCGAGGCCAAGATCCGCATGCGCGAGGCGGACAAGAAGAAGGCGGAGAAGGAGGCGGCGAAGGCGGCCAAGGCCGCCGCGGAGGAAGCGTCCGGCGACAGCTCCGACGACACCTCGGACGAAGCGCCCGGCGACAACTCCGGCGACAACTCGGGGGACGCGAAGGAATAGCGATGGATCGCCCGTCCCAAGCCTTCTACGGCCTACTCACGCTGCTCTCCCTCACGGCCCTGGGCTGGGGCTTGCGCGGTGGGGGAGCCCACGGTCTGGTCTTCGGTCTGTTCACGGTGCTGACCCTGGGTGGAAGCCTGGTCTGCATCTGGGAGCGCTCGGTCGTGCGCAGCGCCTTCTCCCTGATGGCCACCTTCACGGGGGTCGCGGGGCTCTTCCTCCTGCTCGGCGCGGACTTCCTGGCCATGGCGCAGATCCTGATCTACGTCGGCGGGATCCTGGCGCTGCTCCTGTTCGGAGTGATGCTCTCGCCGCCCGACATGAACGAGCGCAAGCTGCCGCGCGTGATCGGCGCCCTGCTGCTGGTCGGCGGCGGGGTCGGTTGGGTCGCCCTGCGCGTCTCCTCCACCACGCGCTCCTGGGCCGTGACCGAGGAGCTGCCCGAGCCCGTGACCCACGCGCGTGAGATCGGCCTGGGGTTCCTGCACCCCGGCAAGTACCTGGTGCCCTTCGAGCTGGCCGCCTTCCTGTTGACCGTGGCCCTGGTCGCCGCGGTCTACATCGCGCGCCGCAAGAAGGAAGACCTCGAGCCGCGTGACTCCCTCGGAGGTCAGAGCTGATGCCCCTCGAAGCCTACCTGGCCGTCTCCGCCGCCCTGTTCACCCTGGGGATCGTCTGCATCGTCTCGCGACGCAACATTCTCTACGTGCTGATGGGGATCGAGATGATCCTCAACGCCTCGAGCATCAACTTCGCCGCCTTCAACCGCTTCAACGGCGACGGCCTGGCGGGGCGCATGTTCGTGGTGTTCGTGATCATCCTCGCGGCCGCCGAGGCCGCGGTCGCCCTGGCGATCGTCCTGAACGTCTTCCACCTCTTCAAGTCGATCAAGCCCAGCGAGGTCGACCTCCTGCGCGAGTAGCGACGGAGCCTACCTGCGACCATGGAATTCCAGCTCAGCGACTACAACCTGCTGCTCGCTGTGCCGCTGATCCCCTTGATGGGGTACGTGGTGCAGATCTTCTTCGGCAAGTTCCTGCCGCGGAAGGGCGACTGGCTCATGACCCTGGGCATGTTCGTCGTGATGTGCATCACGATCTACATGTTCGCCAAGGCGGTCACGGCCCACGGCGGCTTCTTCCACGAGTCCCTGGCCGAGGGCGGCCCGACCTTCGGCTGGCTCTACCAGTCGGCGGACAAGGAAGCCTCGCTCAACCTGGTGGCGGGCATCCTGTACGAGCCCCTGGGCGCCGCGCTCTTGATGGTGGTCGGGGTGGTGTCCTTCTTCGTGCACCTCTTCTCGATGGGGTACATGCACGGCGACCGGCGCTACCACATCTTCTTCGCGAACATCAGCCTGTTCACGTTCGCGATGCTGGGCCTGGTCCTCTCGGACAACATCCTCTTCCTGTTCATCTTCTGGGAGCTGATGGGCCTGATGAGCTACCTGCTCATCGGCCACTTCAGCCATGACCCGGGCAGCCACCGCATCACCCATGCCGCTGCGGCCTGCAAGAAGGCGTTCCTGACCACCCGCGTGGGGGACACGTGCCTGCTCTTCGGCATGGCCATCTTCTACTACCACTTCGAGACCTTCCGCTTCACCGAGCTGTGGGCCATGGCCCAGGAGGCGGTGGCTGCGAACGGTGGTGAGTACCCGGCCTGGATGACCGTCGGCGGCCTGTTCCTGTTCGGCGGCACCGTGGGCAAGTCGGCCCAGTTCCCGCTGCACATCTGGCTGCCGGACGCGATGGAAGGCCCGACCCCGGTCGCGGCCATGATCCCCGCCGCGACCTTGGGCGCGGCCGGCGTGTTCCTCCTGGGCCGCATCTTCCCCCTGCTCTCGCCCGAGGTGCTGGGGGTGGTCATCGCCGTCGGCGCCTTCACCGCGCTCTTCGCGGCGACCATCGGCTGCACGGTCAACGACATCAAGGGCGTCCTGGCCTACTCGACCATCAGTCAGCTGGGCTTCATGGTGGCGGCCATCGGTACCGGCGGCCTGGGGCTGATCGCAGGCCTCTACCACATGGTCACCCACGCCTTCTTCAAGGCCTGCCTGTTCCTCTCCGCCGGCTCCGTGATCCACGGCTGCCACCACGAGCAGGACATGCGCAAGATGGGTGGGCTGCGCAAGAAGATGCCGATCACCTTCGCCGCGATGCTGATCTGCACCCTGGCGATCTCGGGCATGCCGCTCTTCTCGGGCTTCTACAGCAAGGACCGCATCCTGGCCTCGGCCTTCGAGTCGACCTTCCAGATGTTCCGCGGCGCCAACGCCTTCGCCATCGTCGGCCTGGCCTGCGCGGCGGCGCTGACGACCTTCTACATGTTCCGGCTGATCTTCATGACTTTCTTCGGAGAGCCGCGGGATCAGCACATCCACGACCACGCCCACGAGTCGCCCCTGCCGATGACCGTCTCGCTGCTGGTCCTGGCGGCCTTCGGCCTCTTCGGCGGACACGTCTGGATCACGGGTGGCGGATGGAACCCGCACCACACCTGGTTCACCCACATGGTCAGCGTCGAGACCCTGTATCCGGGGATCGATCTGAACGCGATGAACATGATCCAGGTCAGCGAGCACAACGCGCACCTGGGCCACAGCTTCGGCCTCTACACGTCGATCGGGGTGCTCTCCCTGGGCCTGTTCATGGCCGTCCAGATGTACCTGCGCGGCAAGATCGACCCGGCGCGCGTCACCGCCCGTCTGGGCGAGGTCTACATCGCCGCCCGGGACAAGTACTACATCGACGAGGTTGTCAACGCGACCGTGATCAAGGGCACGATGGTGCTGGCCAAGACCCAGCGCTGGGTCGACGAGAACATCGTCGATGGCTTCGTGCTGAGCGTCGGGCGCGTGTCCAAGGGCGCCGGCTTTCTGGCGGCCTGGTTCGACAAGCGCATCGTCGACGGCCTGGTCAACCTGGTGGGTGCCCTGACCCAGAGCTTCGGTTCGGTCCTGCGCCTGTTCCAGACCGGACGCATCCAGCAATACGCTTCTTTCGCCGTGGCCGGCGGCCTGCTCGCCGCTGCCTTCCTGATTCTCGTCTGACGCTGAACCCCGACTGCCATGGAAGTCAACGCGAGCCACATCCTCTCCTGGATCACCTTCATCCCGATGATCGGGATGGTCGCGGTGTTCCTCGCCCCGAAGCGGAACATGACCCTGGTCAAGGGCATTACCGCGATCGCCACCTTCATCCCCCTGGTGCTGGCGACGATGATCTACTTCGGGTCATTCGACAAGGCGGCCACGGGGTACCAGCTGGTCGAGCGCTACGACTGGATCGCCGGGATCGGAGCCCGGTACCACGTGGGCATCGACGGTCTTTCGCTGCCCCTGCTGTGGCTGACGACGCTGCTGCTCTTCATT
>JAJFFA010000711.1 GCA_021776885.1 Planctomycetota bacterium | reverse complement strand
GGTTCTGGCTCGTGATCTCGACCCTGCCGGTGGCGATGTCGCGCACCGGGTGGTTCGCGCCGTGGTGGCCGAAGGGCATCTTGGCCGTCTTCGCGCCGAGCACGATCGAGAGGATCTGGTGCCCGAGGCAGATCCCGAAGATCGGCTTCTTGTCGACCAGGTTCGAGACCGCATCGATGGCTCCCGTGACTGCTGCCGGATCCCCGGGGCCGTTGGAGAGGAAGATCGCGTCGGGGTCCATGCCCAGGACATCGCTGGCAGGCGTGTTGGCGGGGACCACCGTCACGTCGAAGCCGCAGTGCACCAGGCTGCGCAGAATGTTGCGCTTGGCGCCCAGGTCGTAGGCGACGACGCGCACCCGCGGGCCGGGCGCGGCGGGGGCGAGCTCGCCGGGGTAGGACTCGGGGTAGGCCTCGGACCAGGAGTAGGGTGCCTCGCAGGTCACCACGGACGCGAGATCGCGGCCGTCCGTCGAGGTCGCGGCGCGCGCCTTGGCCACCAGGGAGGCGTGGTCCGAGTCGCTGGTCGAGACGACGCAACGCAGGGAGCCATCGTTGCGTACGTGGCGCGTCAGGCGCCGGGTGTCGACGCCCTCGATGGCGACCACGCCGCTCTCGCGCAGGTAGGCGTCGAGGGTGCGGTTCGAGCGGAAGTTGCTCGCGATCGACGACAGCTCGCGGATGACGAAGGCCTCGGGCCAGGCGCGCTTGCTCTCCGCGTCCTCGTCGGCGATGCCGTAGTTGCCGATCAACGGATAGGTCATCAAGACCACCTGACCGGCGTAGGACGGGTCGGTCAGGATCTCGTGATAGCCGGACATGGCCGTGTTGAAGACCAGGTCACCGCTGCGTTCGCCATCGGCGCCGATCGAGCGGCCCTCCACGACCAGTCCGTTCTCCGTGGCCAGCCAGGCTTGTTTCGAGTCACTCATGCGCGTGTTGGGTGCTGCGTCCGGTTGATGAGGGCGGCGCTGTAGCCGGCCCCGAATCCATTGTCGATATTGACCACGCTGACTCCTGAGGCGCAGGAGTTGAGCATGGCCAGGAGTGCTGCGAGGCCGCCCAGCGAGGCACCGTAGCCGACCGAGGTCGGGACCGCGATCACCGGGCGCTCGACCAGGCCGCCGATGACACTGGGCAGGGCGCCCTCCATCCCGGCCACGACGACCAGGGCGCGCGCCGCGCGCAGGCGTTCCTCGTGGGCCAGGAGGCGGTGGATCCCGGCCACGCCCACGTCGGCCAGGTGTTCGGCGTGGGCACCCAGGCTGCGGGCCGTCCAGAGCGCCTCCTCGGCGATGGGGCGGTCGGAGGTGCCCGCGCTGACGACCAGCACCAGGCCCTCGCCCTCTTCCGGTACGCCGGCGCAAACCAGGCGCGCCCGCTCGTGGTGCTGGGCCCCGGGGATCGCCTCGCACAGGGCTTCGGCGCCCTCCGGGCTGAGTCGGGTCGCCAGGAGCCGCCCACTGGTCTGCATCAGGGCGCGGGCGATTTCGACCAGCTCAGTGGGGCTCTTTCCCGCACCGTAGATGACCTCGGGGTGACCACAGCGCGTCTCGCGTCCGACGTCGAGGCGTGTGTGGCCCAGGTCAAGGGTCGGCGACTCCTCCAGCCTGCGCGAGGCCTCTTCGATCGAGAGGCTCCCGTCGCGAACTGCGGCCAGGAGCTCCTGCAGGGCTCGGGGATCCATGGTTCGGGAGGTCACCGCCCGGCATTGTAGCCGGCGCGCCCCGTGGGGCGCAGGGTCAACGCGCCAGGGCGTCCAGGGACAGCTCGGCCGAATCCCCTGCCGCCAGGTGCTGCCAGCCCAGGCCGGCGATCATGACCGCGTTGTCGGTGCACCAGGCGGGGGAGGGGAAGTGCACCTCGACCCCGTCCGCGGCCGCGCGCTCGGCCATCACCTCGCGTAGCCGCGTGTTGCAGGCTACCCCGCCGGCCACGACCACGCGCTGGAAGCCCTGCGCGCGGGCGGCGCCGAGGGTCTGCCCGACCAGGGCGTCGACCACCGCCTCCTGGAACGAGGCCGCGACGTCGGCGCGCCCGACGATATCGGCAGGTGCGGGGGTCGGCGCCAGGGCGTCGCCGCCACGCAGGTGATAGAGGACCGCCGTCTTCAGGCCGCTGAAGGAGAAGCCGGGACGCCCGTCCTTGGCGCGGTAGCGCGGGAAGGGGATCGCGCCGGGGTTGCCCTCGGTCGCCAGGGCGGCCACGGACGGGCCCCCGGGGTAGGCCAGCCCCAGCAGCCAGGCGACCTTGTCGAAGGCCTCGCCGGCGGCGTCGTCCAGGGTCGCGGCCAGGGGCTCGAGCTGGCGCGGTGAGTGGGCGCGGTAGAGCGCGGTGTGGCCGCCGGACACGACCAGGGCCAGATTGGGGTACAGCTCCAGCGGCTGGGCCGCCTCCATCGTCGCGGCGTAGACGTGGGCTTCGATGTGGTGCACCCCGACCAGGGGCAGGCCGCGGGTCCAGGCCAGGGACTTGGCGTAGCACAGGCCGACGAGGAGCGAGCCGACCAGGCCCGGCCGCGCCGTGACCGCGATGCCGCAGAGGTCATCGAGGTCGACCCCCGCCTCGTCCAGAGCACGCTCGACGACCGGCTGGATCATGCGCAGGTGCGAGCGGCCTGCGAGCTCGGGCACGACGCCGCCGTAGGTCGCGTGCTCACTGGCCTGGCTCTCGACGATGTTCGAGAGCACGTCGTGACCCGCGCGCACCACCGCCGCCGCGGTCTCGTCGCAGGACGACTCGATGCCCAGGACGAGCTGGCCCGCGGCGTTCACTCGTCGCTCTCCAGCCTGGCGTCGCCAGGCTCGGGGCGCACTCCACGCAGGAGGTCGAGGGCTGCATCGAGCTGGGCGTCGCTCGGATGGGCGTCGATCAGGCGCTCGCCCTGCTCGGCCTCCCAGGCCTCGAGGACGGCGACGTCGTCGAGGGCCGGGCCATAGCGTGCGAGGAAGTCGTGCACCTGCAGCCGCTCGGCATCGAGCAGTTCGACCGCGAGATCGGGCTGTATTCCAGGAACGGCGTGGGGGTCGTCCTGGGCCGTGCGCTCGAAGTTGCGGTGCGCGGGTGTGTAGTAGTACGAGCTCGTGACCTTGGCCACCGAGTTCGGCTCGGCGTAGCGGTGCATGCGCTGGACCATGCCCTTGCCGTAGGTCGGGCTGCCGACGACGACCGCTGCGCGATGGTCCTGCAGGGCTCCGGCCAGCACCTCGCTCGCGCTGGCCGAGGCGCCGTCGACGAGGACCACCAGGGGCACGCCGGCGTAGGCGGCCAGGGAGGGCCGGGCGTGGACGATCTCGGCCTCGCCGCGGCCTTCGGTCGAGACCAGCACGCCGTCCTCGACGAAGCGCTGGGCGATGGCGACGGCGGAGTCGAGCACGCCACCGTAGTTGCCGCGCAGGTCGAGCACGGCGGCGTGCATTCCGCGCTCACGCAGGAAGTCGAAGGCACGCTCGAACTCGCCCGGCGTCTCACGGCTGAAGGACACGATCGCGAGGTAGCCGACTCCGCGCTCTTCGTCGAGGAAGCGCGCGTGGCGCACCGTCGGGTCGACCAGAGAGCCGGGTGCCAGCTCGAAGCGACGCGGGCTGCCCTCGAGGGTGACCGACTCGACCTGCAGGGGCTCGTCGCCGGAGAGCAGAGAGCGCAGCTCGCCCTCGCTCATCTCCTCCAGGGGGCGACCGTCGATCCTCAGGAAGCGCTCGCCCACGCCCACCCCCGCGCGCCCCGCGGGCGACCCGGGCAGGGTGAACAGCACCCGACCCTCGGTCACCGGGCGGCGGAAGACCGCGCCGACTCCCAGGTAGCGCCCGCCGGTCTCGCGCTCGAGCGCGGCGGCCTCGTCCGGGTCGTAGTAGCGCGAGTAGCCGTCCAGGCTCGAGAGCATCCCGTGCAGGGCGTGGTCGAGGAGCTCCCCATGGCTGACCTCGCGCACGAACGAGTCGGAGACGAAGTCGCGCACCCGGCGGTAGTGCTCCAGGTCGGGCTCGCTGCGCTCGGGTACGAGCTCCTGCACCAGGAGCAGGGCCAGGGCTCCGGTCGCCAGGCCCGTCAGGAAGGCGCCCAGGGAGGAAGGGGCCTGGGGCGGGGCGTCGGTGGGGAGCGGGTCCGGGGGCGTGCTCACGATCCCAGACTTGTAACCCCCGCCAGAGCCAGCGGCAATCGACCCTCAGCAGCAATATGGGCCGCTGCCGGCCCCCGGTGGGGGCTTCTGGGCCCCCGCCGACGGATCTTTCCGTAGTCTGGGTACGGACACGGGGGGTAGGCCCCCGATGGACTCAGGCGGGGCCGCGCGGAATGCCCTGGACGGACTTCGGCATTCCGCTCCACAAGGCCCCTCAATTCATTAGGGAAACTGCGGATCGGCGCCGATAGACGGGATCGGAGCCGTAGGCCCGCTGACCCCGGCGGCGGCTGACCCGGTCTCTGCCCCGCGCTGACCCGTCCCACCAGACCCATGATGACACGCCCCAACACCGCAGCCCTGGCCCTTGCCCTTGTGCTGGCGAGTTCCGCCAGTGCCCAGGAGCCGAAGGGCTCCCCCGCCACCGAGCCGAAGGGCTCCCCCGCCACCGACCTCACGCGCGTGCGCGACACCTTCGCCAAGGCGGACCTGGACAAGAGCGGCCACCTGGAGCCCGGCGAGGCCAAGCGCGCCGGCATCCCCACGGACCACTTCGCTGCCCAGGACGCTGATCGCGACCGGCGCCTCTCGGCCGACGAGTTCGTCAGCTACTACCGCCAGCTCCTGATCGCCGCGGGTCGCCCCGTCGGCCGCGACCTCGACTCCGAGTCGGCGCGCATCCAGGCTGCGCGGCACGTGCTGCGCGCCGGAGTGGGTAGTTCGACCGGGGCCGGAGCGAGCGGGCGCCCCGACCCCACTGGAGTCGGCAGCTCGACCTCGTCCAACACGCGTCTGCAAGAGGCGATGCGCACGATGCGCAGCAAGGGCGGAGCGGCCGAGCCCGGGGCTCCCATGAGCACCGCCCAGAAGCTGCAGACCGCGCGGGCGGCCCTGCGCGATCGCTGGAACGATGACCCGGACGGCGCTGCCCCGGCGGGCTCGCAGCCGAGCGCGTCGAGCGCTGCCGCCATGCCCATGCCGGCGCCTGGCTCGACGCCCGAGACCCTGGCCCCGGCCCAGCTCACGCCCGCGCGCCAGCTGCCCGGCGACGC
>JAJFFA010000072.1 GCA_021776885.1 Planctomycetota bacterium | reverse complement strand
GACGGCGCGGGTGACGCCGCCCGCGTCGTCCAGAGCGAGGTTCCAGCGCGTGAAGACCACGACCCACGCCGCCCCCAGCAGGCCGTAAGCCCGGGCGGAGCGCGCGCGCAAAGCGCCGACCGCCGCCAGGCCGCCGAGGGCGGGGAGCAGGACGGCCCAGGGCGCCGGGGCCGCGAGTTGCCAGGGAGCGAGGGCCAGGAACAGCGGGGTGACGAAGCCCACGCTGGCCAGGCAGGGCCGTTTCTCTGCCCCCGGGTCCGCGCCCCTGGCGCAGAGTTCCAGGGAGCGCAGATCGAGGGCCAGGAAGGCTGCGGCGAAGGCCAGGGTCAGGGCCGCGAACGTGCCCATGACCCCGGTGACCCCCATGACATCGGAGGCGCCCGCCGCGCAGGCGCGCCACGCGAACACGGCCATCACGACGCCGGCGGCCAGGCCCAGCAGCGACTGGAAGTGGTTCTGGTTGCGCATGCGATCCAGGCCGACCCCGAGCAGGACGAGCAGGGCCACGCCGCTGGCCACGGGGGCCAGGGCGAGGGTCACCTGCGTAGAGACGAGGGCCAGGGCGAGCAGGGCGAAGGAACCCAGCAACGCCAGGAGCCCGGGGGCCCCGGGATCTTCGAGCCAGGACTCGGCGCCCTGGCGCGGCCGAGCGATCCGGCGCGAACGCAGCGCGACGTGGACACCGCACAGGGCCGCGGCGGCGAGGACCGTGGACCACAGCAGGTGCGGAGCCGCGAGGTGCTGCGTGACCCAGGCGGAGAGGACGCCGAGGGCCGCCGCCGTGCTCGTCACGGGCAGCTCCGGGGGGCCCTGGGCGCGGCTGCTCCAGCAGGCGGCGGCCAGCAGCAAACACAACAGCGCGGCCAGGGGCACGACGGACGGACCCAGGTCGGCGCGGGTGGCGAAGTACAGCCCCAGGGCGAAGGGCATGTAGAGGCCGGCCGACTGCGTCATGTGCCACAGGCCCTGCTGGCGACGGTTGGACACGACGGCCCCCGAAGCCGAGGTCGCCGCGGAGAAGAGCAGGGCGAAGAGCCCGACGATCCCCAGCCCCAGGGCCGCTTGCCCGGGCTCCATCTGCCTCAGGGTCCACAACACCTGGAACACGCTGGTCCCGAGCAGACCGAGCAGGCCTAGGATCGGCCAGCGACGACGACGCGCGAGGTAGAGCAGACCCGTGTCGAGCAACAGCAGGTAGCCGAAGAGCGAGAAGGGTCGGTTCTCACCGTTCGACAGGAGTAGCGGCGTCGCGAAGCCCCCGACGAGACCGAAGACCGCGATCAGCTGCGAATTGTGGCGCAGGGCCAGACGCCCGGCCGCGAAGGTGACCGCGCACATCCAGACGTACGCTGCGGGCAGGCCGATGAAGCCGTGCAGACGGTAGCTGGCCCAGGTGGCGCCGTAGAGCAGCACCGTCCCCGCTCCCGCCAGCACGTTGGAGATCAGGCCCCAGCCGCGGCGCTCGAGGGGTTCCTTCGAGACCAGGCAGACGATCCCGACGAGAGAGGCCAGGAGCACGCGCACGCCGGGGCCGAAGTAGCCGTGGGCGACGGCGTACTGGACGAAGAAGAGCCCGGCCAGGGCGAGGCTGATGCCCCCCACGATCGCCGCCCCGCGGATGCCGAGCCAGCGCTCCCAGTGGGCCCGCGGCCGGCGTGCCGTCTGGGGCTCGAGCGGCGCGGGTTGCCGCCTCGGAGACTCCGGCATCCCCCCCGATGAGCTCTGCACTTCCAACTCCTTCGGCGCTTCCGGCGGACCCTCGGGCGCCCCGGGGCGGGCCACGGCGCGCTTCGTTCCGCGCTCCAGATCGGCGACCCGCTGCTGCAGCCGCAGCAGTTCGCCCGTGCGCAGGAGTGCTACGAGCGCGAGGATGGGTGAGATCAGGGCCGACAGGACCAGGAGGGCCACGAGCGCGAAGTTGAGGGCGTCCATGGGAGTAGTGTCGCCCTCGGAGCCCGCGGGCTACGCGAATTCCGGGTACCCGATCGATTCGCTCGGCTAATCGATCAGATAGCGACCCCCTCCCGCGGCGACCCGACAGCGCTACTCGGCGGCCAGCAGGCGCGAGAAGAAGGGCAGCACCTCCGTGTAGACCCTGCCCTCCGGGCCCCACAGCCGGTTGCGGTGGTCGCCGTTGTACTCCTCGAAGACGTGCGGGATGGCGAGCTCGTTCAGGCGCGTCGAGAGGCTGCGGTTGGTCAGGACGATGTGCGTGAACTCGTCGTAGACGCCGGAGTCGAAGCGCAGGGCGCGCAGGCTGCGCAGGTTGTCGGCATGCTCCGCGACCATGTAGAGCGGCATGCTCGCGCGCCACGCGGCGACGACGGGCTCGACGGGTCGCAGGGCGCCCCCGTGCTCGGCACTGGGGACGAAGGGCAGGTCGGCGTAGAACGGCGGCCGCTCGAGGTTGGGCGAGAGCGCTTGCGCGATGCACAGCAGCGACGGCGGCCAGAAGTCGACCCCAGGGTTGAGGGAGCCCGGAGTGGCCTCGGCCGCGACGGCGTAGGCGCGGCTCTCCTGGGTCAGGTCCCCCGCGAAGCCGAGCACGGCCGCGTTCATGGCGTAGACGACCTGGAAGACCTGCGGGTGCTTCATGCCCAGCTTGAGCGCGCCGTAGCCCCCCATCGAGTGCCCCGCGATGCCCCGACTCTCCCCCGCGGCCAAGGTGCGGTACGTGGCGTCGACGTGGGCCACGAGGTCGACCACGGTGAAGTCCTCCCAGCCGCCCGTCAGGACCGAGTTGGTGTAGAAGCTGCCGCCCCCGCGGGTCATCTGGTCGGGGGCGACGACGATCATCTCCGCCAGCACCCCGGCGGCGATGCCGCGGTCCATCACGTCCTGCACCGTGAGCCAGGGCTGGGCCGCGCTGCGCGAGGCGCCCGCCGGCTGGGCGCCGACCCAGTCACGGTCCGTCCCACCGATGCCGTGCAAGAGGTACAGCACGGGGAAGCGGCGTTCGGGCGCCGCAGCGTAGGACGGGGGCAGGTACACGGCGACACGCCGGTCGGGGGACTCCCCGCTCGGCGTGTTCTCGAGGGAATAGCCATGGACCGTATCCAGGGCCAGTGTGCCCCGGGCGAGCCGCGTCGCCGTCGACCGGGCGCTCTGCGCCGCAGTCGACCCGGCGCTCTGCGCCGCCGCAGTCGGGCCGCAAGAGAGGAGGGAGAGGAGGACGAGGGGCCGCAGCAAGGGACTGAACATGGAGAACCAGGTTGCCCCGAAGTGGCTCCGGAACTCACCTACTTACGAGAATCCGACTCGTCCGTGGTCCCGGGCACGGCCGGACGGCGTTCGTGGAGGATCTCGCGGATCAGGACCCACTCGTCGTCCAGCAGCACATCGATCCGGGTCCGGCGCAGGTCCACGTCCTCCCACGTCATGCGCCAGCGGGCATCGAAGCCGGGCGTGTCCTGGGCGCTGTACATCTCCAGCGTGCGCGTCTCGAGCTCGGCGTCCGGCGTGCCGCGCAGGAGCCCGATCTCACCTCCGAAGCTGTCAACCAGGCTGCCGGTGTAGCTGCGCTTGCGCGGGTCGTAGCCGACCACGGTGTGTAGCTCCATCTCGCGCTCCCCGAGGGCCACGCTCAGCTCGCTCAGGAGCCACTTCCCCCCCGGCCCCACGCGGCACACCTCGACGCCAGGCAGCTCCTCCCCGCGCCGCCCGTCACGATCGACCTCGGTCACGAACAGGTCCCAGGTCCCGGCCTCCTCCTGCAGCTTGGCCTCGAGAGCCTGGACCGAGACGACGGCCTGCGCCTCTACTGCGGCGTCCGCAGCTTGCAGGGTCTCGCCCGTGCGCAGCTCGCGCGCTGTAGCCGCGGCCACGTCGGTGCTCAGGAGCGCGGCGCTGCCCGCGAGCAGGGTCACGCTGCTGACCAGCATCGGAAGGGCTGTCTTCATGTGAATCTCCTTCGAGAGTTGTCGGAAACGTTCAGGGTGTTCGAGGGTGTAGTCCGCGGCCAGGAGCTCGACCTCGAGCACGCCCGCCCCGCGCAGCTCGACGAGGCCGAGGGGCGTGCGCACGCGCAGCCCTTCGGATCGCGCCGCTGCGAGGGTGATGCGGCCCAACCGGGGTTCGAGCAAGAGGCCGCCTGCGTCCTCGCTGAGGGTGACCATGGCGCAGCGCCCGAGGCGCATGCCGTGCCCGTCCGCGAAGCGCACCTGGCCCTCGGCGTCGGGGCCGTTGACCAGGGTGTCCCCGAGCTGGAACGCGCTCGCCGGGCGCGCTTCGGACTGGCCCGGACGCAGGACGTCGAGCTCGACCTGCGCCGTGGCCACGAACGCCGGCGGCGACCCGCCGGGCTCCGTGCGCGGCTGCAGCCCGAAGAGCCAGACCGCGAGCAGGGCCGCAGCGGCCGCTGCCACGCTCCAGCCGAGCCAGCGCAGGGGGCCGGACGCCGCCTGCGGCGGCTCGACGCCGCGCTGCTCCGCACGCAGGCGCAGCAGCACGCGCTCGGCCAGGTCACCCGGCGCGGCATCGAACAGGTTCTGCAGAGCGTGTTCGAGCACCTCGTTCTCAGCCCGATTCATGGCGCGACTCATTGGGCGGCCTCCGCGGGGTCAACGGGCGCCAGACCGAGCTTGCGCTCGATGCAGGCCCGCAGGCTCTCCTTGCTGCGCAGGATCAGGGACTTCACTCCGCCCAGGGAGAGGCGCAGTCGCTCCGCGATCGCGGCCCGTGACGCCTCGCTGCCGTAGCGCAGACGCAGGGCCTCCCGGGCCCGCTCGGAGAGCTCGCCGAGGCAGCCCTGGAGCGCGTCCAGGTAGGTCGAGCCGGCGCCCGCCGCCTCGTACTCCGACCAGGCGCGGGCCACCTGGTCCAGGTCGGGGGCGGCCGCGTCGGCGCGCAGGGAGTTGAGGAACAGGTTGCGCGCGGTGCTGCACAGGTAGCCGCGCAAGGGCGCGCCCGCGCGGGGCACGCCGGGCTGGGTGAAGAGGCGCAGGAAGGTCTCCTGGGCCAGGTCGTCGACGCGCTGCGCCGGACAGCCCAGCGACCTGAGGTACGCGCGCACCAGGCGCTCGTGCTCGCGGACGAGTTCGACGACCTGCACGTCACTCCAGTTTGGGCTGTGTTGCATCGCTCCTCTCCAGCGTCGCAGATCAAGACACGCGACCCCGGCGAACGGCCGCAGGAAAGGGAAGAAAAGGGTGCCGCCCCCCGCCACGCTACGATCAGGGCCATGGGAACCCGGCTGCTGATCGCCCTGGCCCTTGCGGCGTCAGCCCAGCAGGCCTGGCAGCCGCTCGTCTCCGGGTCGCGGGAGCTGCTCGTCGGGGTCGGGTTCGCCGATGGACGACGCGGCTTCGCCGTCGGGGGGGACGCGGAGCGCGGACGACCCGGCACCCTGCTGCGCAGCGACGACGGCGGTGAGACCTGGCGCGCCGTCGAGGTCGGGGTCGAGCGGCGCCTGTACGACGTGCACTTCCCGACATCCCGGGTCGGCTATGTCGTCGGGCTGGACGGAGCGCTGCTGCGTACCCGCGACGGAGGGCAGGCCTGGACGGTCCTCGAGGCGCCGACCGCGGCGTGGCTGGCGACGGTCTGGTTCACGTCGGAGCAGCGCGGCTGGGTGGCGGGCAGCGCGACCCTGCTCGAGACCCGGGACGGGGGCGAGCACTTCGAGTCGCGCCTCGAACGGCTGCCCGCCCAGGCCCGTGGCTGCTCGTTCCGCGACCTGGTCTTCGTCGGACCCGAGCGCGGCTACCTGGCCGGAACCGAGGGCGTCTTGCTGCGCACCGAGGACGGGGGCCAGACCTGGCTGCCGTGCACGACCGGCGTCGACGCCTGGCTACGCTCGATCGACTTCGTCGACGAGCAGCACGGCTTCGTCGGAGGCAGCGGAGTCCTGCTCGCGACCCGTGACGCAGGCCACACCTGGCAGCGGCTGCCGTTTCCGAGGGAGAAGGTGAACGCCGTGCTGTTCCTGGATCGCGAGCGGGGCTTCGTGGCGACCATGGAGGGCCGGCTGCGCTCGACCCTCGACGGCGGCGCGAGCTGGAGCCTGGACCTCGAGGCCGCGGGGGAGCTGAGCAGCCTGTGCCGCCCGGCGTCGGGCCGTCTCCTGGCCCTCGGCTCCGGCGGGCGAATCCTGCGCCTCGAAGTCCCGCGGGAGGCCCGCCTCGACCCAGGGCGTTGATCGGGCGCGGGCACGGCGCGGAAGGTGGCGATTGCCTGTAGCGAATCCCCGCAGCCTGCGGTCTGGAGCACAGACCCCGTTCCCCCCCCTGCTCGAGATTCGCCATGACACACCTGTTTCCTTTCCCCTTCGCCGGTGCCTGCGCCGGTCTCCTGTTCCTGGCCGGGTCGAGCCTGGCCCAGTCGACCTCCCTACCGCCGACGTCCCAGGCAGGGCCCTGGGTCCCTGCCGCGGCCGCCCCCGGCGGCCCCAGGACGGCCGCCGCCGGCGTGACCAACCTGGTCGTCAACGGTGACTTCGAGGGCAGCACGGCCATGGGCTGCGAGAGCAACCTGCCCAACGCCCAGTTCGACATGCGCATGCCGGGCGCCCACGCCTTCGGCGGCGCGGAAGAGCTCGACATCTACCTCGACCCCTTCGGCTGCTTCGGCCTGCCGGGGAACGTGGGTCCGACCAAGGTCGCCCTGCACAACGTCAACACGGTGGACATCGACGCCTTCACCCTCCAGCTCAGTGCGCCGCTCGTCCCCGGGCAGCGCTACCGCCTCGAGTTCTGGCTGCAGTACCCCGATGTCTTCACTCCGGTCTTCGGCACCCTGAACGTCGGCGTCGCGAGCGCCTCGAACGACTTCGGCAGCACCGTCGCCTCGGCCAGCACCCAGGCTCTGAATCAGTGGTTCCGCCACGAGGTGACCTTCGCCGCGCCTAGCGCCGCCGGCTTCCTGTCCATCTACGAGACCAGCTTCGACGCCTGGGTCCATGTCGACGGCTTCTGCCTGGAGGAGATCGACGACGATCCCGGCCCCGGGGTCAACTACTGCATCGGCGGCATGAACTCCACCGGCATCCCGGCGCGGGTCACCACCTTCGGCAGTGCCGTGGTCAGCAACAACGACCTGGGGCTGGCGGTGAGCGGCAGCCTGCCCAACGGACTGGGCCTGTTCTTCTACGGGCCGACGCCCCTGATGACCGCCTTCGGCGATGGCTTCCGCTGCATCGGCGGCACCACGAAGCGCCTCTTCCCCGCCCTCGTCGCCGACAACAACGGCGCCGCGCAGCTGCTGCTCGACCAGACCGCGCCGCCCCTGGTGATGGACGCCATCCCGGGCGACACCCTGCACTTCCAGTGGTGGTACCGCGATCCCCTCGGACCCGGCTCGACGGGCTTCAACCTGAGCGACGCGACGCGGGTCGTGCTGCAGTGAGCCGGGCGCACCTCACGGGCGAGTCAGCTCGAGGCGCGCGATGACGTACCCGTGGTCGCTGGGCTTGTCGCCCTGGCGGCCCGGGCGCGCGCCCAGGAGCGCGTTGGCGTGCAGGATCTCGTACTCGACCCGACGCCCCTCGAGCTGGCGCCGCGCCACCACGCCGTGCATCAGGGCCTGGGACACGCCGCGGTGGTTGTAGTCGTAGCGCAGCTCCGCCGGGACGCCGTCGACCAGGTTGACGCTGTGCTCCCCCACCAGGGCTTGCAGGGTCGCGCTGAACTCGAAGTCGTTGAAGTCCCCCGTGACGTAGTAGTCGATGCCCTCGGCGCGCAGCTCGGCCACGCAGGCGGCGACCAGCTGCGACTGCTCGACGCGCTGGCCGAGGCGCGGATCGAGCCCCGGCTCGCGCGGGGCGAAGAGACCGTTCTGGTGGCGCTTCGAGGCCAGGTGCACGTTGATCACCTCGAGCGCGCCGCCTCCCTCGAGCGGGCGGAAGCGGGCGGCCAGGGGCTTGCGTGAGCCCTCGTACATCGCGCTCTGCGTGCCCAGGCGTCTCAGGCTGCCCTCCACCAGGGTCACGCGCCCGGTCCGGTAGAGGAAGGCGTTGCGGATGTTCCCGCCGGGCTGGCCGCCGTCGGCGTCCGACTCCGGGGGCACGTCCGCCCAGGCGTAAGC
>JAJFFA010000710.1 GCA_021776885.1 Planctomycetota bacterium | reverse complement strand
GGGACCTGCTGGCCGCGTGACCTCGGCCGCGGCGCGCGGCAGCTCCTCGACTACGAACTAGGGCCACCGCTCGTACGCACCTGTGCGCATGGGACCGCGCGGCGACGCCGCTACGCTCGGCCGCATGGAGAGCGAGCAGGCATCTGAAGCGCCGAACCCCGCTCGTCGCCGCCTCTTGGCGCGAGCGACGTGGCTCGGGATGGGCGCCGGCCTGGCCGCGGCGTACGGAACCCTGGGCGCCTTCGCCGTGCGCTTCCTCTACCCGGCCCGCGGGCCGCGCAGGGAGTGGCGCTTCGTGTCCGAGCTCGCCCGGCTCCAGCCCGGGCAGTCCCTCTCCTATCGCACGCCGACGGGGGAGCGTGTCGCCATCGCGCGCCATGGGACGAGTGGGGACGCCAGCGACTTCGCCGCCCTCTCCAGCACCTGCCCGCACCTGGGCTGCCAGGTGCACTGGGAGCCCCAGAACACGCGCTTCTTCTGCCCCTGCCACAACGGCGTCTTCGACCCCCAGGGTCGCGCCCTCTCCGGTCCCCCGGCCGATGAGGGGCAGTCGCTGCCGCGCTACGCGCTCAAGGTCGAGGGCGGACTGCTCTACATCCAGGTCGCCACCGAGCGCGTCGCATGACCCTCGCCGGCTGGTGGACCCAGCGTGTTCCACTGCGGTCGGAGACGCTACGCGAGCTGACCAACGAGCCCGTACCCAACCACCTGAAGGCCTGGTGGTGGTGCCTGGGCGGGACGCCGGCCTACCTGTTCGTGGTGCAGGTCGTGACCGGCATCCTGCTGGCCTTCTACTACCGGCCCGATCCGGCCTCGGCCTGGGAGTCGGTGGGCTACATCACCCACGAGGCTCGCTTCGGCTGGTTCCTGCGCGGCCTGCACAAGTGGTCGGCGACGCTGATGATCGCCGCGGTCGTGCTGCATCAGATGCGGGTCTACTTCAGCGGCGCGTACCGCGCGCCGCGGGAGCTGAACTGGCTGGTCGGCATGTGCCTGCTCGTCTGCACCCTCGTGCTGGGCTTCACGGGCTACGCGCTGGTCTACGAGCAGCTCAGCTACTGGGGCGCGACGGTGGGGGCCAACATCACCGACAGCGTGCCGCTCCTGGGCGGGACCCTGAAGCGCATGCTCCTGGGAGGCGAGCTCTACAACGAGCGCACCCTCTCGCGCTTCTTCGTTCTGCACGCTGCCGTGCTGCCGGCCCTGATGGTCCTGCTCTTGATCGTGCACGTCACGCTCATCCGCCTGCAGGGCGTGACCGAGTTCCAGTTCGCAGGCGACGCCGGGCAAGCGCCCAAGCACTTCGACTTCTTCCCTGACCACCTGCTGACCGAGCTCGGGATCGGCCTGGTGCTGATGATCCTGCTCAGCGTCCTGGCCACCTGCCTGCCGCCCGAGATGGGCCCCCGCGCGGATCCACTGGTCACGCCCGCGGTGATCAAGCCGGAGTGGTTCTTCTACGTCACCTTCCGCTGGCTGAAGCTCTTCGCCGGCACCTTTGCGGTGCTCTCGATGGGCCTGATCGTCTTCGTGATGTTCGCCTGGCCCTTCATCGACGCCTGGATCCGCAGGCGCTGGCCCGCCAGCGAGTTCAGCGTCTGGCTCGGCATCCTCGGCGTCCTCGCGATCGTGGGGCTGACCGTCTGGGAAGCCGCCGTCGCCCATTGAGCCCACTGAGCCCATGACCCTCGACACCAAACGCACCATCATCGCGGTGCTCTCGCTCCTGTTCCTGGCCTCCTTGATCTACGTCCAGCGCATGGAGGTCGTGCGCCGCCGCGCGGAGAGCGGATTGATCGCCGCGCACATCGCGGTGCCGGCCTCGAGCCAGGCCTGTGTCGATTGCCATGGCCAGACCACGCCGGGCATCATCGAGCACTGGGAGGGCAGCACCCACGCCGAGCGCGGCGTCGCCTGCTACGAGTGTCACCGGGCCGAGCAGGGCGACGTCGATGCCTTCGCGCACTTCGGCAGCCTGATCGCGACGATCGTGACGCCGCGCGACTGTGCGCGCTGCCACCCCCTGGTGCAGGAGGAGTTCGCCCGCAGCCACCATGCCGCGGCCGGCAACATCCTGGCCTCCCTCGACAACTTCCTGGCGGAGACCGTCGAGGGCCACCGGCAGCCCTTCAGCCCGCACTCACCGACCCCGGGAATGGCGGTCGAGGAGGTCAACGGCATGGCCAGCTCCTTCACGGGCTGCCAGCAATGCCACGGCAGCAAGGTGGCCTTGATGGCGAGCGACGGGGGGACGATCACGGTCGACGACCTCCTGCCCGACGAGCAGGGCAAGCCGACGAACGCCCAGTCCCTGGCGCGCATCCTGCGGGACCCGGATGGCAAGCCGCGCCTCGACTCCAGCGCGTGGCCCAACACGGGCATCGGCCGGCTCAACCTGGACGGCAGCCGCGGCTCGTGCTCGGCCTGCCACAGCCGCCACGACTTCTCGCCGCGCCGCGCGCGCCAGCCCGAGAACTGCGGCAAGTGCCACCTGGGCCCGGACCACCCCCAGAAGGAGATCTACGAGGAGTCCAAGCACGGCGTGGCCTTCCGCGACCTGAAGCAGGCGATGGGGCTCGACGGAGAGAGCTGGGTCCTGGGGCAGGACTACAGCCAGGCTCCGACCTGCGCCTCGTGTCACATGTCCGGCAACGTGCGCAACGCTGGGCGCATCACCCACGACCCGGGCGAGCGCATCTCCTGGACCAACCGTCCGCCGGTCAGTCTGGTGATGGACACCGACGCCGAGCACCGGATCGTGACCGCGACCGATCCCGCCGAGCGCGCGGCCCTCATCGCGGACACGGCCCAGGCCAAGCGCGGTCGCATGCAGGAGGTCTGCTCGGTCTGCCACACGAGCGAGTACGTGAACGCCTTCTACGAGCAGTACGACGACTTCGTCGTGCTCTACAACGAGAAGTTCGCCAAGCCGGGTCAGCTGATCATGGCGGCGCTGCTCGAGCAGGGCCTGCGCACCGAGGCCGAGTTCGACGATGAGATCGAGTGGACCTGGTTCTACCTGTGGCACCACGAGGGGCGCCGGGCGCGCCACGGGGCCTCGATGATGGCGCCGGACTACGCCCACTGGCACGGGATGTACGAGGTCGCCGAGCGCTTCTACGTCGAACTGATCCCTCAGGCGCGGGAGCTCGCCGACGAGGCCGAGTCCCAGGGCGAGGTGGGCCCGGCGCAGGCCGTGCGCAGGGTGATCGATGCTCTCCTGGCGCGGCCCGAGCACGCCTGGTACGAGGCTGCCAAGCGCTGAGGGGCGCAGGGGCGCGCGACAGCGTGTCCCGCTGCGGTTTCTCGAGGATTCCGCGGGAATCCACAAGCTCTGCGGGAGCTGGAGGGTATTGGGCGCGGGCACTCGGCCCTGACCCCCCTCCGGTACCCCCGATGAGAGCGACCCCGATCACACCTCCGCGCGACCCGCGCTTCAAGCCGCGCGACCCGAGCTCGAACAGCGGAAGCTGAGGCGATGGCATCCGAGCGCACGACCGCGGAGGGGCTCCTGGCCGACGCGCAGTGGGTGCGCGGGCTCGCCCGCGGCCTGGTGCGGGATGCGGTCCTGGCCGAGGACGCCGCCCAGGAAGCCTGGCTCGCCGCCCTGAAGAACCCCCGGGCGCCGCGCTCCTCCCTGCGTGCCTGGCTCGCGGGCGCGACACGCAAGGCGCTGCTCAAGGCCCAGCGCTCCGAGGGGCGCCGGCGGGCACGCGAACGGCTGGCTGCGCAGCCGGAGCGCCTGCCCTCGACCGCCGACGTGGTCGAGGTGCTCGCGACCCAGCTGACCGTCGCCCGGGCCGTGCACGCCCTCGACGAGCCCTACCGCCAGACGCTGCTCCTGCGCTACTACGAGGACCTGTCCCTCGACCAGATCGGTGCCCGCATGGGGACGCCGGTGTCGACGGTCGGGGCGCGGGTGCAGCGTGGACTCGGGATCTTGCAGCGCGTGCTCGAGCGCCAGCTCGGCAGCGACGAACGCCACTGGGTGCAGGCGCTGCTGCCGCTGCTGGCCCAGGAGGGGGGACTGGCGCCGGAACTACCGCCCGCCGCCGCGGCGGCCTTCGCCGGCAGACTGGCCTTGCTCCTCGTCGCCCTCGTGGCCGGGGGCGTCGTGCTGCGCGCGGCGTGGCCGGCTGGCCTCGAGCCGGCGCCTGGAGCCAAGCAGGCCAGCGCCCTGGGCGGGGGCCAGACGACCCCCGATCCGCTGGCCGATGCAACCGAAGCTTCGGTGGGCGCCCCCGGTCGCCAGTCCCTCGAGCTCCCCTCCGGGAGCCCCGCCCCCCGGGCCACGCCCCCTCTGGCCGCGCCCGCCCCGGGCCAGCTCGTCGCCCGGGTCCTGCACGCGGACGGGACGCCCGCCCGCGCTCTGCCGGTCTCGGTGCGTCCCGTCGACGGGAGCGCGTCCGGCACGTCGGATCTCGTGCAGTTCACCGACGCCGCGGGCCTCCTGCGCCTCGATGGACTCGCCCCCGGCGCATGGCGCGTGGCCCCGGTCCTGGGCGGAGAGGTCACGCTGCACGTGGCCCCGTCCGAACAGACGCAAGTCAGCGTCACGCTGCCCCCGGGGCCTGCCCTCTCGGGGATCGTCGTCGACGCCCGGGGCCAGCCGGTGGCGGATGC
>JAJFFA010000709.1 GCA_021776885.1 Planctomycetota bacterium | reverse complement strand
CGGGGAGCTGGTCGCCGCCGGGACGCTCTTTCGCCAGCCGGCCCTCGCCCGCAGCTTGCGCCGCACGGCCGAGCACGGGGCGCGGGAGTTCTACACGGGCGAGTGGGCGAAGCGCTTCGTCGAGGTGGTGCAGGCCGAGGGCGGGCACCTGTCCCTCGACGACCTGGCGCAGTACGAAGCCCTGTGGCAGGAGACCGCACGGACCACGTTCCAGGGCACGACGCTGCACGGGCTGCCGAGCCCGAACCGCGGCGGCCCCTCGAGCGTTCTGGCCCTGAACCTGGCCCAGAGCGCCGGACTGTTCGGCGAGGAGAATCCGCTCTCGTCGGCCCCCGCCCTCGAGCGCCTGCTCTCGATCGAGCGCGCCCTGCGCGTGGTCTGGACCGAGCCCGGGCGTGCGGCCCTGGGCCAGCTGGTGCCCGGCGTCGAGGGGCTCTGGAGCGAGTCCTTTGCGGACGAGGGCTGCGCGCAGGAGCTCTGGAAGTCGACCCGCGCGCCCGTGTGGGAGGAGGTCCTGCGCCGCACCCGGGGCGAACCGGCGAGCGACGATCACTCGGACGCGATCGTCAGCATCGATGCGCAGGGCAACGTGGTGGCCCTGATCCACACCATCAACACGGCCGGGTGGGGGACGAGCGGGATCTTTGTCGAGGGCGTCTCGATCCCCGACTCGGGGGCCTCGCAGCAGGGGGCGATGCAGCGCGTCGGCCCCGGCGGGCGCATGCCGGACCACGGCGTGCCCCTGATCGGCCTGCGCGCGGGCAAGCCCGTCTTCGCCTCGAGCGCCACGGGCAGCGGCAACGTCCAGGCCAGCTGGCAGAACGCGATCCAGGTCCTGGGCTTCGGGCGCACGCCGGCCCAGGTCGCCGGCGGGCCCCACGTGTACGGCGGACGGGTCCAGCGCTCCGACTTCCCCGCCGCGATCGTCACGCAGGTACGCGAGCTCGGGTTTCCCGTGGGCGTGGTCGAGGGTTTCGGCTCCTACGAGATCGGGTACTGGGTTGGCGCGACCCTGGCGCCGGACGGCAAGCTGCGGGCGGCCAGCTACCCGCGGCTCAGCGGAGTGGCGGTCGGAGAGTAGACTCCGGCCACGATGCCCTCGAAATCTGCCCTCGCCTGCCTGCTCTGGTCCCTGCTTCTCGTCTCCTGTTCGGCGAAGGCCGAGCCCGTCCCGGGTCTCGTCGATCCGCCGTCGCGCGAGGGCTGGGCGCCCGACGCCGCCTGGCCGGGCTTCACGCTGATCGCGCCGCTGCAGTCGAAGCGCGTCTACCTGGTCGACATGGCGGGGGACGAGGTCCACAGCTGGCTCACCGAGAGCAAGCCCGGGGTCGCGACCTACCTGACCCCGCGCGGCACCCTGCTCAAGTGCCAGCGCTCCATCGACCACCCGATCTTCCAGGACGCGGGGGGGCACGGCGGCGGGATCCAGGAGCTCGACTGGAACGGCGACGTGCTCTGGAACTTCCGCTGGGACAGCGAGGACGGCCTCAGCCACCACGACATCGAGGAGATGCCCAACGGCAACGTGCTCCTGATCGCGTGGGACCGCACGACCCGCGAGGTGGCCCTCGCGGCCGGGCGCGACCCCGAGCTGCTCGAGGGCCAGGAGTGGTGGGCCGGCGCCGTGTACGAGATTCGCCCCACGCCGCCCGAGGGCGGAGATGTCGTCTGGTCGTGGCACGCGATGGACCATCTGATCCAGGACCGCGACGCGCAGCTTTCGGGCTACGGCGACCCGGCCGAGCACCCCGAGCGCATCGACATCAACGGTGACCGCGACCCGGATCCGCCGGACGAGGAAGAAGAGGCCGCGCAGCAGGAGGAGATGACGGCCCTGGGCTACGCCGGGGGCGACGACGACGCCGCGCCCGCGGACGCCCCGGAGGACGGCCAGGAAGACGCCGAGGAAAACGAGGGCGAGGAAGACCCCGAGGACGCGGCGCGCAAGGCGCGGGTCAAGCACGCGGACTGGTTGCACACGAACGCGATCGACTACAACCCGGCCCTGGACCAGATCGTGCTCAGCGTGCGGCGCTACGACGAGGTCTGGATCCTGGACCACGGGATCACGACCGAGGAGGCCGCGGGGCCCGCCGGCGATCTGCGCTACCGCTGGGGCAACCCCTTCGCCTACGGCATGGGCGTCTGGGAGGAGCGCAAGCTCCTCGGCCAGCACCACGTGCAGTGGATCGAGGACGGACTCCTGGGCGCCGGCAACCTGATCCTCTTCAACAACGGCGCGCGGCCGCGGGAGTGGTCCTCGGCGGACGAGTGGTGGGCTCCGCGCACGGCGGACGGGCGCTACCCCCGCGACCCGGGCGAGCCCTGGGGACCGGAGCAGCTGGAGTGGTCCTACTCGGCGCCGGAGCCGGAGGACTTCTCGTCGTCCTTCATCTCGGGGGTGCAGCGCCTGCCCAACGGCAACACCCTGATCTGCTCGGGCTCCCAGGGCTGGGTCTTCGAGGTCACCCCCGCGGGCGAGACGGTGTGGGACTGGAAGAACCCCTACATCGGTGACCCGGACGAACAGGAGGACGACATGGAGCGCTTCCCCAACGCCCTCTTCCGCGCCACCCGCTACGGCACCGACGACCCGGGCATCCGCGCCCTGCGCGCCAAGGGCGCCCCGATCCCGGACGATCCGGGGACGGGACCTGCGACGAACCAGTACGTGGAGCCCGAGGAAGAGCCCAATGAAGAGATCGAGGAGGACTGAGGCGGCGCGCGAAGTCCGGGCCCGTGCTCAGCGTCCCAGGATCGGGCGCAGGCTCACGCGTCGGAACTGGATCTCGGCGCCCTCGGACTGCAGACAGATGAAGCCCGGCAGCTCCTCGCACCAGTCGGCCGTGTTCTGCAGCACGCCGTTGACGCGCAGCTCGAGGCGCGGGCCGTCGACCAGGATCTCGTAGCGGTTCCACTCCCCCAGGGGCAGCTCCGAGCAGGGCTGGGCGCGCGCCGTGTGGCGGCCGTTCGTGCGCGCCGCCGCCGTCTGCATGCCGAAGGCGTCGATGTTCCAGATGTCGCCCGCGTTGCGGTGCTGGAGCTGGGCCTCGATGGAGCGTGGCCAGACCTTGTCCGCGCCCACCATGCGCAGCAGCACTCCGGAGTTGCCCGCACCCTTCTCCGGGTCGAAGCGCCACTCGACCACCAGCTGGAAGCTCTCGAAGGTTTCCTGGGTACGCAGGTAGCCGGCCGGGCGGCCCGTGCAGGTCAGCACGCCTTCCTCGATCGACCACACGTCGTCCCGGGCGACACCCGGGTCCGAGAGGTGCTGCGTCCAGCCCGCGAAGCTCTCGCCGTCGAAGAGCTCGCGCTCCTGTCCGAACTCGGGGGGCGTCGCGCTGCCCTGCTCCAGGAAGGCGACCAGGTCGCGCAGTTCCTGGGCGTCCATGCCCGTCGCCACGCCGTCGGGCATGGTCGACAGGGTCTGCTTCGTGCGCCGTGCGATCTCGTCGCGCGGGATCACGAAGCGCTCGCCGCGGGTGTCCTTGACCACCACGCTCTCGCCGTCGGCCAGAAGGAAGCCCGCGATCAGCTCGCCGTCGGTCGTCTCGAACAGCCACGTGTCGTAACCGAAGGAGATGCCCGCGCTCGGGTTCAGGATCGCGTCGAGGATCTCGCGCGCCGCGTACTTCTCGGCGATGAGCGAGAGCTCCGGTCCTATGTCGCCGCCCAGGGGCGTCTCGCCGGAGGTCACGCTGTGGCAGGTGATGCACTGCGACGTCTCCTCATCGAGGAAGAGCGCCCGCCCGCGCCGCGGGTCGCCGGTCAAGGCCAGGATCTCTGCCATGGAAGGCAGGGCGGCCTGGCCCGCTCGGGGGAAGTGCTGGCTGGCCAGGGCGCGCACGCCCAGGTCCGGGTTCGTGTGGATGGCGCCCGCGATCGCCTGGCGCAGGAGCTCGTCGAGCTGGCCCTCCTCGGCCATGCGGATCGCGACCAGGCCCCCGCGCGGGTTTTTGGCCAGGGCCTCGGCGGCGGCGCTGCGCTCCTCCGCCACGAGGGACGTGTCGCGCGCCTGCTCCTCCCACAGGCGCACGGGGCTGGGCGCGTCGGGGCGCGCGAGCCAGACCTCGAAACCCACGGACGTCGTACCCCCGCCGCCCTGGCTCGTCCCGCCCAGGTCCGGCCCCGCGCGGGCGGTGAAGCGCACCGCGCCTACGGGCACGGCGAGGGCGACCTCGGAGCGCGCGTGGACGCCGATCCCGCGCTCGAACTGCTCTTCGCCCACGGCCAGGCCGCCCCCGGCGCAGTTGGCGTCGGCGCGCACCTCGCCCCACTCCGACGAGGCCTCGATCCATGAGGTCGCCCTGGCCAGGCGTTTGCCCTCTGCGTCCTCGAAGCGCGGACCGATCCAGTCCGCCCAGTCGCAGGAGTTCCCGTCGCCGCCGTCGGTGACCACCAGCCACAGGGTCTCGGCGCCGTCGAGTTGCACGTCGACGTCGACCAGCCCGCCGCGCAGCAGCCCGCTCTCCCAGACCCGCTCGGCGCCCTCGAGGTTCACCCGGCCGAGGCCGCGCGCCAGTCCGAAGGCGCGCCAGTCGTTGCCGTCACGGTGCTGGATCCAGAAGGCGGCGTAGTCACGCAGGTCCTCGGGTCCGACCTGGGCTGCGGCCAAGACGGCCTCCGCCGCCTCGCGCGTCGGCATGAACGCCAGGGCGTCGAGGGCGCGCTTGCGCGCTTCGAGCGGGAGCGAGGCATCCAGGGCGCGCACGCGGAAGGCCGCCGCCGCCGCCGCCGGGTGCAGGCGCCAGGCCAGCCCCTCGAAGCGCGCATCCCAGTTGCGCGGAGCATCGCCCAGGGCCGCGACGAGCTCCGGCCAGAGGGCCTCTTCCTGGCCCTCGGCCGCGAGACCGAAGGCCTCGAGGGCGTAGCGGTCCATCCCGTCGTAGCGCTCGGCCAGCTCGAGCAAGAGGGCGGGGACGAAGGCGCTCTCCTTGGGCCCGTGGGGCCCTCTGCCCAGGTGCAGTGCGGCCTCGCGCCGCACACCGGCGTCCGGGTCACGGGCCGCGTCGCGCAGGCTGCTGGGCGGCAGGGGACGAAAGCCGCTGGCGGCGGACAGGGCACGCAGCGCCGTGCGCCGCATCCAGGCCCGCGGGTGGCGCAGGACCGAGCCGTACACCATCCAGTCCGCCTCGGGGTGTCGCACGAGGAGCCAGAGGGCCCGTGCGCGCAGCCACTCGGGCCCCTCGCCCTGGACCAGCTCGTGCAGCCGCTCGAGGCTGGCCGCGTCGCTACGCTCGGCGAGCGCTTGCCGCCCGAGCTCACGGATGTGGACCGCCGGCGAGGCGAGGGCGGCGAGGGCGCCCTCCAGGGTCGAGACGTCCGTCCGCGTGGGTTCCGCCACGTGCCCCGCGGGGGCGATACGCAGGATGCGTCCGTAGGCCTCGCGGTCGCGGGCCAGGTGGCCGCCGACCCCCGGGTCGTACCAGTCCGCGACGAAGAGTGAGCCGTCCGCGCCCACGACGACGTCGCTGGGGCGGAACCAGCGCGCGTCCTGGTCCTCGCGACCGTCGCCCGGGCGCAGGAGGTCCGTCTTGTCTAGCACGATGCCCGCGCCCTGGACCCGCGGCCGGTGGGCATAGAGCACGCTCGCGCCCGCATCGGTGTTGAGCACCGCGCCGTCGATCCAGGCTGCCAGCAGCTCGCCCTCGTAGACGCAGATCCCCGTCGGCCCGCCGGCGCCGTTGGCGCTTCCCGCCGGCACGACCCCCGGGTCGTCCTGGTGCCAGTGCGCCGCGAAGGTCTCCTGGCCGGGGCGCCGGTCGGCCGACCACGAGCGCTCGCCGCGGCTCGAGAAGTAGCCGTGGTTGCCGCCCGGCATGCACCACAGGGTGCGGCACGAGGCGTTGCCGTCGTCGTCGTTGTCCGTCTGGTAGAGGATGCCCAAGGAGTCGAGGGCGACCTCGTAGTTGTTGCGGAAGTTGTGCGCCATCACGCGCAACCCGCTGCCGTCCGCGCCGACGCGCAGGGCCAGGCCGCCGGTCCAGATGCGGCCGTCGTCGCTGACCAGGCCGGGCTTGTTGTCGGCGCCGCTGGGGCCACCGCCGTTGTAGAGGCTGCCCGAACGCAGGGTCCAGCCCGCGCGGTCGCTGACGATGTGCGGGCCGGCGTTGCCCGCGTTGAAGTACAGCGCCCCGTCGGGGCCCGCCACGACGGAGTGCAGGCCGTGATCGTGGTCGAAGCCGCCGAAGCCCGTCAGGAAGACCTCGCGTCCATCGGGCACGTCGTCCCCGTCGACGTCGGTGTAGACGTACAGGTTCGGCGAACACGAGACGAAGACGCGCGGCCCGATCACCGCGATCCCCAGGGGCGCGGTCAGGTCGGGGTCCTGGACGAAGACCTTCGAGGTGTCGCAGGCCCCGTCCCCGTCCGTGTCCTCGAGGATCACGATCCGATCCCCGCCGGGGTGGTCGCGACCGGGGTTGCGACCGTCCCACTTGCGATAGTTCACGGCCTCGCTCACCCACACGCGCCCGCGCGCGTCGACGTCGAGGGCGGTGGGGTTGAACAGCGCAGGCGACTCGGCCCAGAGAGTCACGGCCAGCCCCTCCGGCAGGCTGAACTCGCCCGAGAGGTCGCGCCCCGCGGGCGTCTCCTGGGCCAGGGAGACGGAGCACGAGAGGCCCAGGATCAATGAGGTCGTGGCGATGGGGCAGCGCATGCCGGACATCCTAGCGGCGACGTGCTTCAGCCCTGCCTGAGCACCGGCCCTCCCAGCCCATGGGCCTGCTTGCTGCATCCGGCGCGCCCCGCGGCGCGAACGCACCTGGGATGCAGGCGTCCACGACCTTACCCCCGCTGCGGCTACGCCAGCTCAACGCGGCTCCCGTGCGCACGGACGGGGCCTACGTCCTGTACTGGATGACGGC
>JAJFFA010000708.1 GCA_021776885.1 Planctomycetota bacterium | reverse complement strand
CGCTCTGCCCGCCGACCGAGGCCGAACCGGCCTGGGGTGCCGCGGAGGCGACGGACGCGCTGGCGAACAGGGCAAAGCTGACGAGGTGTTTCTTGAACTGCATGACGGGCTCCTATGCGTGGTGATGTCGGATTCTCGGGTGCCGCTCCGGTTCGTTCCGGAGTCGCGGGTGAGAGGAGCCCGAGGCCGCGAGTTCACCCCCGTCCTGAAGATTGCGCCGGCCCGGTCGCCGGTCTCCGGCCGCGTAGCCGGCCGGGCGGGCCGGTCACTCCACCGGCCTTGTGGCACCCAAGCACTTTGACCTCGGCCTGCTAGGATCGGTCCCGTGTCTCCATCCGCTTCCCAGCCCGAGACCCTCGCCGAGGGGCGCTTCCAGGTCCTGGAGACCCTCGCCTGTGACGACCTCGAGGTCGTGCGTCGCTGTCGTGACCTCGTTCTCGGGCGTGAAGTCCTGGTCGAGGGTCCGGGAGAGGGCCTGCTGGGTCTCTCCGCCGGGGACCTCGACCGTGCGATGCGTGAGGCCCAGGCCCTGGCCCGCATCGAGCACCCCGCCATCCAGCGCCTGCTCGAGGTCGTGTCGGAGGGTGATCGGGTGCTGCTGGTCCTCGAGCCCGTGGCGGGGGAGACCCTGGCCGAGCGGCTCGAGTGGCAGAAGCGGCTCTCGGTGGACGACACACGGGAGCTGGCGCTGGCCCTGGGCGGTGCCCTGGCCAGCGTGCACGGGGCCGGGGTCGTGCACCGTGCCGTCTCCCCCGAGCACGTGATCTTCGGCAGCGATGGGACCGTGCGCCTGCGCGGCTTCCGGCTCGCCAAGTACGCACCGAGCCTGGACGGGAGCTGCGGGACCTCGCTGCCCTACGAGTTCGCCGAGGGCGTCCAGAAGATCCGCCAGCTCTTGCCGCGCTACCCCGCGCCCGAGCAGCTGGGCGGCGAGCGCGCCGACGCGCGCAGCGATCTGTTCGGGCTGGGCTGCCTCCTCTACCGTTGCTTGACGGGCAAGGAGGCCTTCGATGACCCGCTCTCCCAGGTCCCGCCCGCGCAGCCGTCGCTGGTGCGCTCGCGCCCGGACCTGCCCCGCGACCTGGCGCGCATGATCGACTCCTGTCTGGCGCGCTCGCCCCTCGGCCGTCCGCGCGACGCGCGCGAGTTCGTCGACGGCCTGCGCGCCGCGCCGGGCGGGCTGCGCGGCCACGGTCGACGCTGGGCCGTGGGGCTGGCGAGCGTGGCGGGGCTGCTGCTCTTCGTGCTCGTGCGCGGGATCTGGCCCGGCGCAGGCGAGCCGGCTCCCCGGGCGGCCGAGGCGGCCGAGGTGCGCGGAGTGGGAGCGGTCTCCGCGCTCGGGGAGTTCCAGCCCGGCTTCCGCGCCTCCCACGCGCTCCTGATCGGCATCGGCGCGGGCTACGCTGGCGAGCGGGCGTTCCCGCTGCTCGACAACGCGGAAGACGACGTGCACGCCCTGGCCGACGGCCTGCGTGGCCTGGCGCGGGAGTGGGACGTCCGGCTCTTGACCGGCGCCGACGCGCACCGCGCGGGCATCCTGGCGGCCCTGCGTGACCTCGAGCGGCGGGCCCAGGCCGAGGACCGCGTGTTCGTCTTCTTCGCCGGCCACGGCATCCGCCACGACACCAACCCGACGGCCGCCTGGATCCTGCCCGCGGATGCCCGCGCCGAGCGGGACGACCCGGGCCACTCGACCTGGCTTCCGTTCTTCGAGCTGCAGAGTGTCTTCGCCGGCTCGGGGGCGAAGCACGTCCTGATCGCCATGGACTGCTGCTTCGGTGGCCGCCTCGTGGCGGCGCGCGGGATCGAAGAGCAGCGCTATTCGGAGAGCTACGCGACGCGCATGGCCCATGTGGCCATCTCTTCGGGCCGCGACGAGCTCGTCTCGGACGGCCTGCGTGGCAGCCACTCACCCTTCGTGCGCCACTTCCTCGCGGCCCTCGAGGGAACGGGGCCGGTGACCAGCACCGAGCTCTTCGCGTACGTCCGCCGCTCCATGCTCGCGGACGGCGTGCAGCAGACTCCGACCCTGGGCTTTCCCCAGGGGGCTCGGCTCGGGGACTTCGTCTTCTTTCGAAGCGGCGAGTAGCCGCCACAACGGGAAAGGGGGCGCTCCCTCGCGGAAGCGCCCCCCGGCCACCTTGGCACGGCTCTCCCTCAGCCGGACACGGCCCCGCGGGCCTGGCTCGTCAGCAGGGTCACGAGGCTCTCGAAGCTCGCCTGTGAGATGCCGCCGCTCGTCATGTCCTGGCGCAGCTCCTGCAGGGCGCGGTTCAGGCGGAAGCGGATCATCTCGACGCGGAACTCCTCGACCGACTTGGCGAAGGCGTTCTGGGCGCGGCCCAGGGCCGCGCTGACCAGGTCATCGAAACGCCGGCGCAGGTAGGCCGAGCTGGCCTCGTCGACGGCCGCGTCGGCGCGGGCCATCAGCTTGTCGCGCACGGCCTCGTAGTGGCTGCGGGTCCAGCCGCCGTTGCGCGCGCGCTGCAGGAGCTCGGCCAGGGCCTCTTCGAGCTGGATGTCGAGGATCTGTTGCTTCAGGAAGGCCACGTGGCGGGCCTCGATGAAGGCGTTCTGGGCTCGTTCCAGCAGGGCGTCCATGTAGCTCGACAGAGCCTGGCGCAGGGCCTTGGTCTCGGGGAACTGGGGCGCGCCCTCGTCCCACTCGTCGATGATGACGACGACACCCTCGTTGTCGGTGGCCTGGATGTCGCCGACCTGGGCCAGGTCGGCCAGGTTGAGCACGCCCTCGGTCAGGCGTCCCTCGACCGGATCTTGACCCCCGGCGCTGGTCGAGCCGGACTGGGCGGAGGCGAAGGGCGCGCTGGCGAGGAGGGCGCTGATGAAGAGCTGCTTGTGAAGTTGCATGTCGGTTTCCTTGGGTGGTTGAGGGTTCTGCGTGCGCTCCGGTCCGTGCCGAAGACGCGGGTCAGAGCCGCCACCCGCCGCGAGTTCACCTCGCGCCCCGAGAAAACCGCCGCTCAGTCGCCGGGGCCGGTCAGGACCCACGCGGCCCAGTGCCGCGGCCCCAGGCCGGCGGCTCGCAGCTCCCGACGCGCCCGGGCCAGGGCCTCGCCGGGGGGCAGCTTCAGCTCCCAGAGGCCGCGGTAGAAGGCCTCCATCCAGCGCGCCGAGGTGTCGTCGTCCACGCGCCACAGGGAGCTGACGACGCTGCGCGCGCCCGCACCCAGGAACGTGCTCTGCAGGGACTCCATGCCCTGCCCCGCGCGGGTCAACCCGAGGCTGGTCTCGCAGGCGGCCAGCACCGCCAGGTTGCAGGCGCTGAGATCGAGGCCGACCACTTCTTCGCCCGTCAAGATCGCCGCGGAGCGCGGTCCCGCGTGGATGCCGGCGCAGACGAGCCCGCACAGGGTCCGCGCGGCGTGGCCCGCGCGGGGATCGTCCCGGGGCAGGACGCGCGCCGAGCCGGCGCGGTGGGGCTCGACCTCGGGGGCCAGCCAGGCGTGGGTCGCGATGTGCACCCACGTCTTGCCGGGGAGCGCGCGGGCCAGGGCCTCCTTGGTCGCGCCCTCCCCAGCGAGCAGCTCGGGCTCGGTATCGAACCTGGCGCCGAACAGCGCCCGGATCGCCTCGAGCTCGGTGCCCGTTCCGGGCAGCGGCGGGTACTGCGTCCCGGGCCCGAAGTCGATGCCTCCGACCAGCAGCGCGCTCGGTTCGCCGCCCGCGCGTGCACGCGGGTGGACGAGCTTCACGGTCGAGGTCTCACGCCGCAGGGCGACGTGCTCCATCAGCGGCTCGCCCTGCCAGGGCAGGGCGGCGAAGGGCAAGGCATGCAGCGGGCCGTCCGGCAAGACGACGAGGGAGCGGGCTTCGGGCACGGCCTCGAGCACCGGTTGCAGCACCCGCTGCGCCAGGCGCTGGCCCTGGGCCAGGCTCGCCGCCTCCGTGCCCACTTCCAGTTCGCCCAGTTCGAGCTGGGCCGACGCGGCCAGCGCAGCCACGCCCCGCCCACGAACGGGGACGCCGATGGAGGCCAGCCAGACCTGGCTGGCGTCGAGCACGGGTGCGAGGGCTTTCAGATCGAGGAGCTGCAGCCCTCCCTTCGGGTCCAGCACGAAGGCCCAGAGGCCATCGCCCCCCGAGCGGGTCAAGCGGGGCGTGCCGTGGAGCTCCATGCGCTCGGCGACGAGGTAGGTGACCAGGGCGCTCCCGGGCTCGAGGGCCTGCGCCAGCTCCTGCAGGGTCGGGACGTCGGCACCGAGCTCGAGGCCAGGCTGGCGCAACAGTCGATCGCGCTGCTCCGATACGGCGAACACCGCCGCCCTCCACTCGGCCTCGTCCCACGCGTCGTGCTCCAGGCCCAGCTGCGCGAGCTGGCGCCGCAGGGCACGCAGCTCGAGCCGCTCGGCGCGCCGTGGCTCGGTCGCGTCGTCGGCGGCGTCCGGTCCGCGCTCGGCGGCCGCGCGGATCCCGGCGACCAGTTCGAACAGGGGCCGGTCGAGGGCGGACTCGGCCCCCAGGGTGCCCTGGGCGAGGAGCAGGGGCGCGAGCCGCTCGTGGGCCACGGCGGCCACGGCCCGCGCCTGGCGCGGCGGGTCGGCGCGCACGCCGTCGACCAGCAGGCGTAGACCCGCGATCTGGTCG
>JAJFFA010000707.1 GCA_021776885.1 Planctomycetota bacterium | reverse complement strand
CGGGCGCTCCGGCCGCGGCCCGCGGTCGCGAGGCCGAGTGGCCCTGCCGCTTCGACGACGCCACGCTCCTCGTGCGCCCCACGCCCTTCAAGCACGTCGGCGTCTTCCCCGAGCAGGCCACCAACTGGCGCTTCAGCCGCCACGCCCTGGCCCAGGTCGAGGGCCGTCCCGCGCGGCTCCTGAACCTCTTCGGCTACACCGGCGCGGCCAGCGTCCTGGCGGCCCTCGACGGTCACCAGGTGACCCATGTCGACGCCTCGCGCACCTCCCTGGCCTGGCTGCGGGACAACATGGCCGCCTCGGGGGTGGCCCCCGACGGCGTGCGCGTACTGCTCGACGACGCCCTGGCCTTCGCCCGCCGCGAGGTGCGCCGCGGATCGCGCTACGACGGCATCCTCTGCGATCCACCCCACTACGGCCGTGGGCCCAAGGGCGAGACCTGGCGCTTCGAGGAGGGCCTGGCGCCGCTGCTGGAGGCGCTCGAGGCCCTGGTCGACGAGCGCTCGTTCCTGATCCTGTCCACCTACGCCGTCGGCTTCTCGCCCCTGGGCCTGGCGAACCTCCTCGACGCCTCGCCGAAGCTCGCGGGGGGCAGCCTCGAAGCCGGCGAGCTGACCCTGGCCGAGGAGGCGAGTGGCGACCCGCGCCTCTTGCCCGCGGGCTTCTGCGTGCGCTGGTCCCGGGGGTTCGACCTGGGGAGCGGTGCATGAGCGCGGACGGGCTGACGGTGCTCGAGTGCGACAACCACCTGCTGGCCGTAGCCAAGCCGGCCTGCCTGCCGACCGTGCCCGACGCGAGCGGCGACGAGAGCTTGCTCGAGCGCGCCAAGGCCTGGGTCGCGCGCGAGTTCGCCAAGCCCGGGGCGGTCTTCCTGGGGGTCGTCCATCGCCTCGACCGACCGGTGTCGGGGGTCGTGGTCTTCGGCCGCACGAGCAAGGGCGCGGCGCGGCTCTCCGCGGCCTTCCGCGACAAGCACACGCGCAAGACGTACTGGGCCGTGGTCGAGCGCCCGCCCGAGGCGCCCGAGGGCTGCGTGGAGCACTGGCTGGTCAAGGACCGGGCGCGCAACCGGGTGCGCGTGGCGCAAGAGGGGGAGCAGGGAGCGCGCCTGGCGCGCACCACCTGGCGCGTGCTCGAGCGCGGCGCCGGCGCTACGCTGCTCCAGCTCGAGCCCGAGAGCGGCCGCCCGCACCAGCTGCGCGTCGCCATGGCCAGCCTCGGCCGGCCGTTGCTCGGTGACCTGAAGTACGGCGCCTCCACGCCGCTCCCCGACCAGAGCATCGCTTTGCACGCCCGCGCCCTCGAGCTGCCGCACCCGGTGCGCGACGTGCGCTGTCGCTTCACGGCTCCCCCGCCCGCGGCCGCGGTCTGGTCCTTTGTCCATTGTGAGGACGCCGGTTGAAATCGCTTCTCTCCTGGCTGGCCGGTCCGCTGCTGGTGCTGGCCTTCTACCTCCTCGCCTGGCCCTCGCGCGCCGAGCTGGTCGCCGCGGTCGACTTCAACGACGCCTGGTTCGAGGACTGGTTCGGCGCCTACGCGCACCAGGGGCGCTCGATCGGCACGGACCCGCACCCGGTCCAGGGCTTCTACTACTCGCCCACCTTCGCCCTGGCCCTGGCCGGCCTCGTGCGCCTCGGGAGCGGCGCCTGGTTCGCGCTGCTCGTCCTGGCCAGCCTGCTGGTGGTGCTCCTGCCCCTGGCGCTGGTGCGCGTCGGGCCGCTCCTGCGCGGGACGTACCTGACCCTGGCCTGCGCCTCCTTCCCGCTGCTGCACAACATGCACTGGGGTCAGGCGAGTGTGCTGCTCGTGGCCCTCGTCCTGCTCGCGCTGCTAGCCTTCGAGCGCGGCCACGGCGGCCTCTTCGGTCTGTGTCTGGCCCTGGCTGTCTCGATCAAGTTCTGGCCCCTCGTGTTCCTGATCTGGGTGCTGTTGCGCGAGGACTGGCACGCGCTCTTCGGCAGCCTGGCGGCGCTCGTGATCGTGCTCTTCGCGGTGCCTGCCCTGGGTCTGGGCGTGGGGGAGACCCTCGACTTCTACCGCGAAGTGGCCCGCTCGGTGCGCGTGGCCGAGACCACGCCCGGATTGTGGGCCGACGCGGGCCAGCGCCAGTACCTGCCCGCGCACCTGTTACGACTCGTGCCCGAGCTCGGGCTGACCAGCGCGCGCGTCCTGGGTGGCGTGCTCTTCGCCGGCCTGTGCCTGGGGCTGCGGCGCACGGCCCGCCTGCGCTCCCGGCGCGCCCAGCGCGCCGACGTGCGCGTCTTCGCCCTGCTCTTCCTGGCCATGCCCTTGATCGTGCCGCCGGCGTGGCCGCACTGGTTCGTCTTCCTGCCCTTCGCCTGGCTGGTGGTGGCAGACAGCGCGACCCGCACGGCCGGGGCGGCGCGCGTCGGCCTGGGCCTGGCGGCCCTGGTCGCGGCCCTCGCCTCGAGCGTCTTCGCCTTCCGCTGGGTCGCGGATCCCGCCGCCTTCGGGCGCCACGGCTACCTGGCTGCGGCGGACCTGATCCTGCTGGTCGCCCTGACCTGGCAGCTGATCCCCGGTCGTCGCAACCTGATCGTGCCCGACTGACGGGCACGCGCCTCACGGCGCCAGGGCCGCTTCGAGCGCCGCCGCTGCGTTCAGCGTGCGCGGGTTGTCGGGTCCCAGGTGCTCGGCGTAGGTGTCGGCGATCTCGCCCAGGAGCTCGAGGGCGCGCGCGTGCCGCTCGCCGCGCAGCAACAGGTCGGCCAGGGCCTGCTTGGTGCCCACGCCGAACAGGGCCCGGGCGCCCCCGCGCTCGTACTCCGCCAGGGCGTCCTCGTAGGCCTGGGCCGCGGCGGCGGGATCGCGGCTGCGCAGGGCGTGGCCCAGGGACGTCTGGGCGAAGGCCATCAGGGACGGCGTCGTGTCCGACAGGGAGGCGTACATCTCGATCGCCTCACGGATGCGCTCCACGCCGGCGTCGATGCCCTCGGCCTGCTGCAGGCGCCCCAGGTTCAGGAGGTTCCAGGCCAGGTCGGTGTGGCCCTCGTCCGCGTAGAAGCCGCGGTTGATGCGCAGCGCCTCCTCGAGCAGCTCGATGCCCTTCTCGGGCTGGTCCATGTTGTAGTGCAAGAGGCCCAGGCCATCGAGGGCGCGGGCCTGGGCCGGATGGCCGCCGTCATGCAGCTCGTCCAGGATCGCCAGGGCCTCCTCGAGCAGCTCCACGCCCTGGGTCATGCCCCCGGTGACCGAGACGTACTGGGCCAGGGCGATCAGGGCGCTCGCGTACTCGTCGCTGGCCTGGGACTCGCTGGCGCGGTAGATGCGGATCGCCTCGCGGAACTCGACGTCGGCGTCGGGGAGCCCGGCGTCGTGGTAGCAGTTGCCCAGCTCGTAGCGCACCTGGGCCACGTGCACGTGGTCGGTGCCGTGCAGGGCCAGCTCACCTTCGAGGGACTCGGCCAGGAGCGCCGTCCCGCCCTCCACGTCGCCGCTGCGGAAGCGACAGATCCCCAGCTGGAACAGGGATGCACAGAGCTCCTCGTCCGGGGCCTCGAGGAACTCGCGACGCAGGGCCAGGGACTCCTCCAGGAGCGGGAGCGCCTCGTCCAGCGCCGAGAGCCTGCGGTACACGCGGCCGGCGGCAAAGAGCAGGCCGGCGCGCAGCTCACGGTCGGCGATCACGTCCTCGCGCAGGGGCACGACCGCCGCGTCGAGCAGTCCGCGGGCCGCGGCGCTGGCCTGGGGCGAGAGGCTCGGGTCGGCGGACTCGTACAGCTCGGAGAGGTGCGCCAGGAGTTCGTCCGCGCGGCCGCGCTCGCGCACGATCTGCTCGCCCTGCTGGTTGCTCTTCGAGGCCAGCCAGAGCGCCGCGCCGCCCACGACACCGAGCACGATCAGGGCCGCTACCGTCACCGCCGCGGTGGAGCGGTGTCGACCGAGGAAGCGCGAGGTGCGATACAGCCGGCTCTCCGCCCGGGCCAGGACGGGCTGGCCCGCGAGGTGCCTGCGCAGGTCGTCGGCCAGGGCCCGCGCGTCCGGGTAGCGGCGCTCGGGCTCCTTGCGCAGGGCCAGGAGCAGGATCGTGTCGAGGTCGCCCCGCAGGCGGCGCTCGAGCGCGGCGCAGGTCGCGCCGCGGACGCGGGCCAGGTCTTCGAGGTCGGGGTCGGCGCCCGCTGTGCGCGTGGCGAAGCGTGCGCTCGGGCGCTCGACCGCGTCCTCCAGGATGGCGCGCACCAGGGCCAGGCCGGACTCGCCCCGGGCGCGGTGGGGCAGGTCCCCCGTGAGCAGCTCGTGCAGCAGCAGGCCCAGGGCGTAGACGTCCGTGGCCGGAGTGACGGGGGCGGCGCGCAGCTGCTCGGGGCTGGCATAGGCGGGGGTCATCGGCGCCTGGCCGGTGGCGGTGTCGATGTGCGCCGCCAGGTCGCCCTTCTCCTGCATCAGCTTGGCGATGCCGAAGTCGAGCAGGCGCACCTGGCCCTCCGAGACGAGCACGTTCTGGGGCTTGATGTCGCGGTGCACGATGCCCTTGTCGTGGGCGTAGGCCAGGGCGTCGCAGACCTGCAGGAAGAGGGCCACGCGCTGCGCGACGTCCAGGGTCTGCGCGTCGCAGTGGGCGTCGATCGGCGCGCCGCGCACGTACTCCATGACGAAGTAGGGCGTGCCGTCCTCGGTCACACCGCCGTCGAACAGGGGCGCGATGCCCGGGTGCTGCAGGTGCGCGAGGATCTCGCGCTCTGCGAGGAAGCGGCGGTGGGACTCCGCGCCCAGGGCGCTGAGCGAGAGCAGCTTGATCGCGACCTGCTGCTGGAACTGTCCGTCGACGCGGTGCGCCAGCCAGACGCTGCCCATGCCCCCGCGTCCCAGGAGACCCTCGAGGCGATAGGCGCCGATGGTGCGTCCGATCCCCGCTTCCTCCAGGGGCACCTCGTCCGGTTCATCGGCTGGCCCGGCTGACCCATCGGACGCGGCGTTCGCTCCGCGGGCCCCCGCAGCCAGGGCAGCGATCGGGGCCAGGGCGCGCTCGTCGTCGAAGAAGGCTTCGGCGCGCCGGTTGGCGTCGAGCAAGGAGCGCACGGCGGCCAGGGTGTCCGCGTCGACGTCCGCGCCGGCGAGCCGCTCTTCCTGCGCCCGGGGCTCGAGGTCGACCACCTCGAGGTAGAGCTCTTTGACCCGCCCTGAACCGCGTGCGCTCAAGGGACCTTGACGCTGACGCTGTGGGGACCAAGGACCCGGTCTAGGTGGAGCACGCGCAGATCGCGCGGCGTGGAGGCGCAGGAGAGCTCGAGTTCGTTCGCTCCGGGTGCCAGCCAGACGCGCTTGCGCTTCCAGTCATCACCCTCGTGCCAGGACAGGTCGAGGGGCACGTCGAACTGCGTCGAAGGGGAGCCCTCGCAACGCACGCGCACCTCGATCCGGGTGCCGCTCAGCGCCACCTCGCCCGCGATGCGCGGGAAGCCCTCGCCCTCGACCCACTGCTCGAAGAACGCGGACCAGTCGCGCCCGCTGCTCTCCTCGAAGGCGCGGCGCAGGTCCTCGCTCGACGCGTTGCCGTGGAGGTGGCGGGCCTGGAACGCACGCAGGGCACCCCAGAAGGCGTCGTCGTCGTTCACGTAGTGGCGCAGGGTGTTCAGCACCCAGGCTCCCTTGTAGTAGAGCACCGGCGAGTAGGCGTCCCGGGCCGTCGCTCCGCGCCGTCCCATCAGGCGCGAGGTCTTGCCCACCCGATCCTCGATCTCGTCGAAGAAGGCGTCGGCCGCACGCCGACCGCGGCGCGCCTCGATCACCATGGCGCCGGCGAAGGTCGCGAAGCCCTCGTGGATCCAGAAGTCGCTCCAGTCGGAGGCCGAGACGGAGTTGCCCCACCACTCGTGGGCCAGCTGGTGCACGAGCACGTAGTCGAAGTGCCGGTTGAAGTGCTCCATGCGGTCCTGCTCGCCGTGCTGCTGGAGCCAGCTCGGAAAGCTCGACCCGTAGGCCAGGGCGGTCGAGTGCTCCATGCCCAGGAAGGGCGTCTGCACGATGCCGACCTTGGCGCCCGGGAAGGGCCAGGGACCGAAGGCGCTCGAGAACAGGCCCAGGAGCTCGGGCACCTCGGCGAACTGCACGGCGGCCTTGGCCTCGTCCTGGGCCAGGACGTAGTAGGCGAAGGGCACCGGGTCGTCCACACCGGCCAGGGTCAGGGGCTCTTCGTGGGCGCGGTAGGGGCCGACGTTGATCGCGACGAGGTAGGTCTCGATCGGGTAGTCGTAGCTCCAGTGCCAGGTCTCACGCCCGTCGGCCTGGCTGGTCGTGCCCGTCTGGCGCCCGTTGGCGACAGCGGTCAGGCCCCCGGGGACGGTGACGTTGACGAAGACACGGTCGGGCTTGTCTGCGGGGTGGAAGTACGAAGCCTTGCACGGCCACCAGTGGTGCGCGCCGAGGGCCTGGTACGACGTGGCGATCCAGGGCTGTCCGTCGGGCGTCTCGCGCCAGTGGAAGCCGGTGAAGCGGTCCTTGGCCCGCGGGTGCACCGAGTAGCGCACGGCAACCACCAGGGTCTCCCCGCGCCGAGCGGGGGAGTCGAGCTGGCAGACCAGGCGGTCGTCCTGCTGCTCGAAGCGGAGGGAGCTGCCCGACAGGTCAGCGCGCGCAGTGAGGAGGCCGGGCACGCGGCTGACGCTCTGCACGCGGCAGGCGTCGTCGAGGTCGAGCACGAGCTCCCCGAGGGCGCTGGCGGTGACGTCGACCTGGATGCCGACCAGCCCCTCGAGCTTGCGAGCCTCGGGATCGGGCGCCAGGTCCAGGCGGTAGGCGCGCACGTCGTAGTGCTCGCGCGGATCCGCGGGGTCGTCGCTCGGGACGCCCCCCACGCCCGGGGCGAAGCTGAAGACCAGAGCCGCGAGGATGGGGATCATGGACAGGCGCGATGATCGCAGATCGGAGCCTGTCGTCGGGGGCGGAACACGAAAGTTACGCCGTCCGCGTTCCCCTGCGCGCAGGGCTCAGCCGGGCCACAGGCCAGCGTAGTCCGTCGAGAAGCCCGGCGCGTGGCTCTGGATCAGCTGGAAGCGGCGCTGGGCGATCTGGCGCAGGTGCAGGTGGTCGTGGGCGGTCCAGGCCAGCATCAGGTCTCCGGCGCGCAGGACGCCGAGCTGCCGGTGGGCGTAGGCGCTCTCCCACTCGGCCGTGTCGAGCTTGCGCAGCCAGGCGATGGAGTTCTCGCGCTCGGCGCGGAACTCGGGCAGGAGCTCGAGCACGGGACGGCTGGCGTAGCCGCGCTCGCGCACGGCGCCCTGGGGGTCGATGTCCGGCCAGTCCTGGGCCGGGTCGGCCAGGGTCATGCGCACCCGGGTGGGGAAGTCGTCGCGCTCGCAATCGATGTAGTGCCCGACGATCTCCGCCAGGCACCAGGCCTCCTCGCTGGGGCGCCAGGCCTGGTCCTTGGGAGAGACCCCGGCCAGGGCCGCCTCGAGCAGCGTCGGGAAGGCGACCAGCGAGTCGATCAGGGGCGGCAGGTCGAGGCGGGGAGTCATGCGACCGGCGCCGCCTGGCCGACGGGGGCGAGGGACTCGTCGGCCGACCAGAGCACGCGGTAGAGGGTGTCGCGCTCGACGGGGATGCGCCCCGCGTCACGGATCCAGCCCACCAGCTCGCCGCGCTGGACCTCCTGTGGGGTCTTGGCGCCGGCGTCGTGGTAGATGCGCTCCTCGACCACCGTGCCGTCCACGTCATCGGCGCCGAAGGACAGGGCCAGCTGGGCGATGGGGATCTCGAGCAGGATCCAGTAGGCCTTGATGTGGTCGATGTTGTCGAGCAAGAGGCGCGCCAGCGCCAGCTCGCGCAGCTCGTCGACGGCGCTGGGTCCCGGGAGGTGCGACCACTCCGTGTTCTCGGGGTGGAAGGAGAGCGGGATGTAGGTCTGGAAGCCGCCTGTCTCGTCCTGCAGCTCGCGCAGCCGGACCAGGTGGTCGACGCGCTCCTCGAGGGTCTCGATGTGGCCGTGCAGCATGGTGCAGTTGGTGCGCAG
>JAJFFA010000706.1 GCA_021776885.1 Planctomycetota bacterium | reverse complement strand
TGCTCGATGCGTCCCTGCGCGACGACCCGGCGCGGCACGCCTCCCAGGCGGCCCCGGCCGTACTGGACGACAGCGTGCCCCTGCCCGTCGAGCCGAGCGTGCAGGCCGGCGCGGACGGCGACCAGGTCGTCGGCGCGGCGTCGGGCGATCCCTACTTCCTGGGCACGATCAGCGGGCGGCGCCACGTCGCCGCGGGCGAGGTCCTCGACCCGGCCCTGGCGCAGCACCTCGCCCAGCCCCAGGGCGCACGCCCCAGCGACGAGGTCTACGCCTTCGTCATGTTCCAGCAGCGCATCACGCCCGAGCGCCTGGCGCAGCTCGAGGAGCTCGGCGCCCGCCCCCTCGGCTTCCACCCCCACTACACCATCAAGGTCGCCGTGCCGCGCCACAGCGTCGAGGCCCTGACCGGGCTCTCCTTCGTGCGCTGGGTCGGCACCCTGCCCGCCGAGCTGAAGCTGCACCCGGACCTGGTCCAGGCGGCCAGCAGCGCGCCGGTCGGCCAGGAGCTCGAGGTCTACGTCAGTGTCTTCGAGTCCGACCTCGGCGCGCTGTCGGTGGGCACCCCCAGCGGTCAGCCCGTGCTGCGCTCCCCCAACGGGACCTCGCCCCTGCCCCTGACCCCGGAGGCGCGCGAAGCCCTGCCCAAGCACTGGATGTCGAACGGCTGGCAGCAGACCGCCCTCGAGGCCTTCGGCGCCAGCGCCGAGCGCTGGATCGAGGAGGCCAACGCCTTCCGCCTGCGCGTGCCGGTCGAGGCCCTGAGCGACCTGGCGGCCCAGGACTTCGTGCTCTTCGTCGAGCTCGTGCGCGCGCCCGAGCCGCGGCATGACGAGTCGACCGCGATGATCTCGACCGACTACGGCCGCGCGATCTACGACGGCGGCGAGACCCAGACCGCCCTGGCCGGCATGATCGACTCGGGCATCCACATCAGCCACCTGGACCTGGGCCACTGGGGCGTCGGCTGGGACTGCACCTCCTCCGCCGCCGGCCCCTACGGCGACCAGGGCGTCGGCCACGGCACCCACGTCTTCGGCTCGATCCTGGGCCGCGGCAACGTCGAGCCCGACCAGCGTGGCAACGCACCGGGCCTGGCCACCTGGGGCGGGCCCAGCCGCTTCCGCAACATGCGCATCTTCGGGGACAACGGCTGCAGCTGGTCCCTCGACCAGCTCTTCAGCGTCTTCCGCAACCCCTTCGATGACGGCGTGAACCTGGCGCCGCCGCCCCACGTGATCAATAACTCCTGGGGCTCGAGCGCCGGCGGCAGCGTTCCGGTGGGCACCGAGTTCAACCCGCGCATGATCGACAACGAGGTCTACGGCCGCAGCCAGATGTACGTCTGGGCCATGGACAACTCGGGCCCGGGCAGCGCCAGCCTGGGCTTCGAGGAGAGCGCCAAGAACGCCTTCGCGGTGGGCAACGTGCTCGACTACCAGGTCCCGAGCGTCGGCGACCCCGGCACGATCTGGACCACGTCCGCCCGCGGTCCGTGTGGCGACGGCCGCTGGAAGCCCAACATCGTGGCCCCGGGCCGTCTGATCCGCAGTGCGCGCTCGAACACCACGAACGAGTACTTCTCCAACAGTGGCACCAGCATGGCGACGCCCCACGTCACCGGCACCGTGGCCCAGCTCGTCGACCGCTGGAGCTACCTGCGCTACAACCCGTCCGAGCTGGCCGCGACCCTGATGGCCACGGCCCTGACCAAGAACGACCAGGCCTACACCTTCGCCTCGGACTCCAACCTGCGCGTCTACGGCGCCGGTCGCGTCAACGCCTACAAGGCGCTCTACGACACGACCCAGTTCAGGGTGCTCTCCACCAGCTCCTTCGACCAGAACAGCGCGGTCTGGCGCTTCGCCGACTTCAACGTGCCCGTCGGGACGACGCGCCTGGTGGCCGTGATGCACTACATCGAGGCGGCCGCCTCGGCCGGAGCCTCCCAGGCCCTGGTCAACGACTTCGACCTGTACCTGGACCAGGAGCCCATCGACCCCGCCGGCAACACGGGCGAGTGGAGCGCGCAGCAGAGCCAGCGGGACAACACCGAGATCCGCATGCTGAACAACCCGAGCCCGGGGAGCTGGCGCTGGAAGGTGTGGCCCGACAACGTGCCCTCGAGCGCGCGGGTGTCCGTGGTCATCCACGCCCTGTTCGGCGACACCACGCCCGACGGTGGCATGAGCCTGTCCGTGGACGACAGCTTCATCCAGCCGGGCGAGGGCGTGACCTTCCAGGGCACCTACTCGGCCAACTCGACCGTGGCCTCGGCCGTCTTCTTCGACACCCAGGGCTCCCCGATCGCCACGGGCGACGTGCTGGCCTCCAACGCCACCCTGAAGGACGGCATCCTCGCCGACCGCCGGGACAACCCCGACTTCGGCCGCGACGTGACCCTGGGCGACATCCTCGGCGGCGACAGCCGCACCCAGTCCTGGCGCGTGCGCTACCCCACGGAGGGCACCAAGACCTTCCGCGTGGGTGCGCGCTCCGACAACGCCAGCAACCTGACCACCCAGGTCACCCTGACCGTCGACGGCACCGCCCCCGCCCTGCCGAGCGGCCTGAGCTCCTCGAGCCACACGGCAGGCGTCTGGTCCAACCAGACGACGGCCAGCTTCCAGTGGTCCCAGGCGGCGGACCCCCTGTCCGGCATGTCGGGCTACGGCATCTTCACCTCCGTCGGCGGCGCCGGCCTGCCCGGCCAGACCCAGGACATCGGCGACGTGCGCAGCCACACCGAGGGCCTGGCGTCGAACGCGACGGGCTACTGGTTCAACCTGCGCCCCGTGGACCGCTCGGGCAACTGGAACGCGAGCTTCCGCTCCTTCGGCCCGCTGCTGATCGACAACCAGGCACCCACGACCCCCGGCGGGCTCAGCAGCAGCCACGCCGTCGGCTCGAGCTCCTGCTCGGGGCCGGTCGACGTCGACTGGAGCGACGCCAGCGATGCGCACTCCGGCATCCTCGGCTACTCGGTGGTGTGGACTCAGTCCGCCAGCACGACGCCCAACACGACGGTCAACACCACGACCTCGGCCTTCAGCACCTCGCTGCCCGCCGCGGTCCAGGGCTGGTACTTCCACGTGCGCAGCATCGACCGTGCGGGCAACGGCGGCGCTGCGGCGCACTACGGACCGGTGTTCATCAGCGACTCCCAGACGGTGAACTACT
>JAJFFA010000705.1 GCA_021776885.1 Planctomycetota bacterium | reverse complement strand
TGCTCTGCCTCGCGCCCGGCGCCCACGCGGGCGATCCGCTGAAGGTCTTCGTCCTCGCCGGCCAGTCGAACATGGTCGGCCACGGCGCGCTCGAGGCGCGCGAGGAACGCAACGGCGGCAAGGGCAGCCTCGAGCACATCGCGCGCAGCGAGCGCTATGCGCACCTCGTCGACGGCGAGGGCCAGTGGGTCCGCCGCGCGGACGTGTGGATCTCGTTCCTCGGCTCGCGCGACGTGCACGGTGAGCTCTGCGCGGGCTACGGCGCGCGCGAGGACGCGATCGGCCCGGAGCTGGGCTTCGGGCACGTCGTCGGCGATCACCTGGACAGCCAGGTCCTGCTGCTCAAGGTCGCCTGGGGCGGCAAGAGCCTCGCTGTCGACTTCCGCCCCCCCAGCGCGGGCGGCGCGATCGGGCCCAGCTACAGCGCGCTCTTCGAGCACGTGCACGGGGCGCTCGCAGACCTCGAGCAGCACTTCCCGAACTACGCCGGTGAGGGCCACGAGATCGGCGGCCTCGGCTGGCACCAGGGCTGGAACGACCGCGTCAACCAGGAGTTCAACGACGCCTACGAGGAGAACCTCGCCTGCTTCATCCGCGACGCGCGCAGGGAACTCGGCGTGCCCGACCTGCCCTTCGTGATCGCGGAAACGGGCATGAGCGGCTGGGAAGAGAAGCACCCACGCGCGCTCTCCCTGATGCAAGCCCAGGCGGCCGTCGCCGAGCGAGCGGAGTTCCGCGGCAACGTGGCCTTCGTGGGTACACGCGACTTCTTCCGCCCCCATCCAGAGTCGCCCACGGACCAGGCCTACCACTGGAACAACAACGCCGAGTCCTACTACCTGATCGGCGAGGGCATGGGGAAGGCGATGCTCGAGCTGCTCGGGGAGCGCTAGCGCCAAGGCTCCGAGGCCGAGCTCGCGGAGATCGGGCCGCTCCTGGGCAAGTCGGGCCGCCGCAACTACCAGGAGTAGCGATTCAGGCCACCGGAACCGGCGCTCGGGTCATCGAACCAGAGGTCGAGCAGCTCGAACCAGTTCTCGACCTTGCCGTTGCCCGGCGTGGCCCCGTCCGCGAGGAAGCTCCAGCGTCCGTGGGGACCCGCAGGTTCGCTCTCCAACGGCGTGTACCAGGAGAGCCCGGGCCACGCCTGGCCGTCGGGGAACACGATGAAGATCCCGTTGCGATCCGGCTTGAAGCCCTCGAAGCCTTCCTCGAGGCCGAATGAGGCCACGACGAGCTCGTCGACCGCCTGCCCTGCTGCCCTCGCACTCGAACGCACGTCGTCGCCGAGCTCCGGGCTCGCCGCGATGAGCTCGAGCAGCTCGAAGAGGTCGACGTACGGGCGCGCCTGGAACTTGCCAGGACCCGCGTAGTTCAGCATTCGATCCTCGTCGCTGGAGCCGCGCAGCTCCAGGAGCACGCCCATCCCGTCGTCCTGCGCCAGGGCGCGCGCGAGCCGATCGATCGCCCGCTTGGCGCCCTCGGCGGCGCCGAGGTCGTAGCAACCCGCGGCCTCACGCGCGTGCGCGATCACGGCCGGATCGGTGAGGTCGTGGAGACCCGAGCTCTTCGCTTCCTCGACCCACTCCCTGCGTCCGGCGTGCCCTTCCTCGATGAGGAGACGACCGAACTCTGCGGCGCTCATGGACGCTGGATCGTGGACGTCCCCGCGCGCCGCCGTCGCGTGGCCCTTCGAGCGAATGCGGGCGAAGGCGCGATGCCAGTCGAGCGGGGCGCCGGCGTTCGGGATGGCGACCAGCGTCTCAGCCGAGAAGCCGCCGTTCCCGGGACGCCACTGGTACGCGATCTCGATGCCGCCCATGTGGCAGAGCTCGAGCGCGAGGAAGTCGACCGAAGCCTCCGCGCCCACGAGCCCGCTCAGCGCGGGGATGCCCATCTCGTTCCCGCTCCCGTCGTCCGGACACATGATGCTGCCGTCGGCGTGGCTGTAGATCATCAGCCCGGTCCTCTGCGCCGGGAACTGCTCCTTGCAGAGGGACACGAAGCGCCCCAGGGTGCGAGGATCGGCCGAGTCGAGCTCGTGCTCCTCGCCCGGGTTCATGCCCGGGAAGTAGTCGCTGACGTCGAGTCGATCCGCCGAGTCCTTGTGGAGCTGGTACACCCGCGCGCCGCTGAAGTCCTCTCCGAGCGAGCTCGAGTCGTTCGAGAAGCCCTCGCTCCTGTCGATGAAGAGCACGAGCTGCATGCCCGGATCGTCATCCAGCGCCGCCCGGACCCCATCGATGAACTCGAGGAAGTGGCCCTCGGCGTCGTTGTCGACGGCGCCGTAGATCATCAGCGTCCAGGGCGGCTGGGCCTGTTCCTGAGCCCTGGCGAGTCCCGCGAAGCACGCGCCCGCCCCCGCAACGATCGTCGCAATCAGTAGTTCTCTCATGGCGCATCCAACCTACAGGGCTCCAGCGGACGCGACTTGGACAAATGCGACCTCGCGCTGGATCCAGCCGACCCAGGCCGCCCACGACGGCTTCGCTCAGCCCCGCATCAGCGCCGCGTGCATCTTCGCCACGCGCCCCATGTAGTGCGGACGCGCGTGTGTCGTCGCCGCCAGATCGATGTGCCGCCGAGCCCTGTCCAGGTCGCCCAGGGCCTCGTAGTAGAGCCCCAGGTACAGGTGCGCGAAGAAGACCGCGTCTCGCTGCGGCGACGACTCCGCCGCGGCCAGCACGTCCTGCGGCTGAGCCCGTCCCGCGAACAGTGCGTAGACCTCCCGCATCGGATCGCGCTGGTCGGGCCCGACCGGAAGCAGGGCGGCGCGCGCCTCGTCGAAGCTCGTCGCGCGAGCGAGGCACAGGAAGTGCCAGGCCGCGTTCTCGACGTCGTTCGGGTTGACGCGACGGTGCCGGACGAACTGGGCGGCGCCCTCTTCGTAGCGCCCGGCGTAGTAGTACGCGATCCCGCGCCGCCAGTGCTGCGGATCGAGCTCGGGTGCCGCGGCAAGGAAGCTGTCGAAGTCCGCGAGCGCCTCTTCGAAGCGGCCCGCCAGGAGGTGCTCGTCCCCGCGCAGGTCGCGCTCTCGGGGACTGAGCTCGGGCTCGCCGCCGCCGCCCTCGGGGCCGGTTCCCTCCAGCGCTCGGCCGTCCTCCAGCGCTCGCCCGCCCTCGCGCACGAGGAGGTCATCGACACCCTCCGCGCGCAGGCGCTGCTCGAGCGCTTCGATCCCCTCCAGGTTGAAGACGACGACACCGTAGAACAGCTCGCGCTCCGGCGGCGCCCCACGCCAGTCGCCGAAGGCGTGCGAGTCGTTGGACACGTAGTGCAGCTCGTAGCTCCCCGGCTCGAGCCACAGCCTCTCGACGGCCCTGCGGTTCCGGGGGTCCCCGCCGCCGTGCGCGCTCTCCTCCAGCGTCATCTCCCACACGCGCTTCCCCGTGGCCACGTCCTCGAGCCACCCGTGGTCGACGAGCCGCCCGCCCTGCGCCTCCCCCAGCGCGTAGATCATCACGGGCGAGCGTCGCGTGATCGGCCCCGCGCTGCGCACCTCGTCGGCCCCGTTCCCGGCCTCGACGATCTGACACACGATGGGCCGCGACTCCATCAGGTAGGGCGTCGGGTCGGACTCGTGCCCCAGCCGAATCACACGTCGCTGCTCGTCCGTGAGCGTGTTGATGTCGATCGGAATCGCCGCGGGCACGTGAACAGCCGGCGGCAGCCCGCCCGAGTCGTGCTCGCTGCCCGTGAACGTCTCGCCCGACCCGCAGGCGACGCAGGCCACGAGCGCGAGCCCTCCGGGCAAGCTGCGCCAGGGACCCTGCACACGCTCTCGCCGCCCCCGGCACCCGCATCGCACCTTCGAAGCCCCACCAGCGACGCGAAGGCCACCGAGAACTCGACGCCAGCGACAACGGCCTGAATCGAATGCCATGGTGGCGGATTCTAGACCATGCCCGCACCGAGGATCGTCGAACGTCGAACGCGGACTCGTCGCCGGACACCGCGCTCGGTGAGACCATGGCGGCGAGAGAGACGGGACTCGGGTTCAGCACTGGCTAGCTTCGCGCTCAGCGCCCCGCCCCCCCTACCCCTGGGCGATGGGCTGACTGCACCAGCTCGACCCACTCGAACCCGCGCGGCTTTCCGTGGGCGACCACTGCGTTCCGCAGCGGCAAGGTACTTCCAGCCGGCTCCAGGCCGTACCGTGTCGCGCGCAGCCGCCGGGTGTCGACCGGGTGCCGCGGTCGCATCCCACCGCGACCTCGACCCCATCCCCTGCACGGAAAGCCTTCCGCTTTGACCCCGCCCCGCGGCATGTCCGTCAGAACGGTCGCCCTGCTCATCGTCGTCGCCGTCTACGGCTTCGGGAACGTGACCGACAATCTGGCGACGATCGGGCTGAGCGCGATTCCGTCGTGGATCGTGGTGGGGCTGATCTACTTCCTGCCGCTCAGCTTGATGCTGGCGGAGTTCAGCTCGGCGCTTCCGGAGAAGCGCGCGGGGATCTACAGCTACATGGAGCTGGGGCTCGGGCCGAAGTGGGCGTTCGTCGGGACGTGGGCGTACTTCGTCTCGAACCTGGTGTACCTGCAGATGGTCTGCAGCCGGCTGGTGATCAACGCCTCACTGGCGAGCATGGGGCGGGACGTGTTCGAGAGCGTGACCTGGCTCGTGCCGCTGCTCGGGACCGCGACGTGCCTGGGGCTGACGTACCTGAGCTCGCGCGGCGTGCGGGTCTTCTCGCGCTTCGTCGGGATCGCGGGGCGCGTCTTGCTCGTGAGCATCTTCGGGCTGATCGTGATCGCCGTGGGCGCGGTGCTCCTGGGTCGGCACGAGCCGGCGACGAGCTACAGCGCGGGGAGCCTGCTGCCGACCCTCGACCTCGCCTACTTCTCGACCTTCGCGTGGCTCCTGTTCGCGGTCTCGGGGGCCGAGGCGGCCGGGCCCTACGTCAACGACACGCAGAACCCGCAGCGCGACTTTCCGCGCGCGATCGTCACGGCGGCGCTGCTCGTCGGAGCCCTCTACGTGCTCGGGACGGTGGCGGTGAGCTTCCTCTTGCCGGCCGAATCGCTCAACAAGGCCACCGCGGTGTTCGACTCGTGGCACGCCCTGGCGGAGCTCCTGGGGCTGCCGCCGGAGGCGCTGGCGCGGGGCTTCATGACGCTGATGGTGTTCGTGTCCATCGTCGGGTACGTGATCTGGATGGAGTCGCCGATCCGGGCCATGTTCGCGGACGTGCCGCAGGGGACGTTCCCGAGCTTCCTGACCCGGCGCGACGAGCACGGCACACACCACCAGGCCCTGTGGACCCAGGCGGCCGTGATCTGCGTGCTGATCCTGGTGCCCTTGTTCTCGATCCTGACCGGACTGTCGGGCTCCGATCGCTTCATCTCGCTGCTCATCGACCTGAGCTCGCTGGCGGTCGTGGTGCCCTACCTGTTCATCTCAATCGCGTACGTGCGCGCGCGGCGAGCGGGCATGGATGCGCCCTTCAAGATGGTGCGCTCGACCTCGGTCGCCGTCGGAATTGGCATCCTGACCTTCGCCGTGTCGGTCCTCGGGTACCTCGGCGCGGGCCTCTTCGCGCTGCAAGCGCAGACGATCGACTGGATCTACGTGGCGACGGTCTACCTGGGGCCGGGCGTGCTGATCGCCCTGGGCCTCCTGCTGCGGCGGGTCTCGCTCAGGCGGGCGCGGGCGGCCCGAGGATCTGGGTAGTCGTGCGGGGCCTCACCGTCGACTTGATCTCGATGGGAAGGGGGCACGACGACACGGTTCCGAAAAAGATCGCCGGTTCGACGCAAGGACTCGCAGCGGCCGCAACATGGGGCCAGGATGAACGCCTCGCGCATCGTCCAACCCTCACACGTTCGCAGACGCCCTCACCATGACACAAAGTCGCGCAAGACATCTTCTCGCCCCGTCTCTCTGGACGGTGACCATGGCCCTTTGTCTGCTGGGTGCCACGCACCAACCCTCAGCCCGTCCCCTCCAATCGGAGGTGCCTCAGGCTCCATCCGAGAGCACACCCTCGAGCACAGGCGCGCTCCCCGTGCCTGTCCAGGAAGAAGAGGGTGAACCGACGGATGACGAGCTGACGGAGGAAGCCCTGTTCGCGGACCTGCTCGACAATCACTGGTCCCGAATCTTCCCGGAAGGAGACCGCAACGTCGGCGGCCCGCAGTTCTTCAAGTACATCTACGAGCGGCTCGCAACGAGCCATGACCAGTTCAAGCTGTACAGCCGCTTCTATTGCGGGGTGAGTGGGGCCATCGTTCGCCCTGGCATCGAAGAGCGGTACGACGTGGTCAAGATCAAGGACAACGACGGCCGTTGCGTGGTGGGCAAGTACTATCGCTGCTGTTGGCCGTGCGCCTGCGACCTCATGAAGCACGCTCGTGTGGAGCAAGCGACGTTTCGCCTACCCAATGACCCAGGCGGGAAGCAGGAGACCTACTGGGTTCTGACGATCGGAGATCCGTGCCATCAGTGCGACTCGTCTCCATGTGACGATCTGCCGTCTGAAGTCACCACGTACGAGTGCAAGGACAAGTTGACCGCCAACGGTCTGCGTGTCAGCAAGGGACAGCTCACGAGCGGACCCGGGCGCCTCGTCTTCGCGCTCCTGCATGACGCGACGCCGGCCGATCAGACCGAGGAGGACGTGTCGGCCGAGCTCTTGACGCGCTGCACACCGAGATTCGACGCGACGCCCGAAG
>JAJFFA010000704.1 GCA_021776885.1 Planctomycetota bacterium | reverse complement strand
GACCCCGAAGAGCCCGCCCTCGTGGACACGGCCGCAGCCGTCCTGGCCGCGACCTGTGCCCTCGCCGACGCGTCGGCCGAGGACCGCGAGCGCTACCTCCAGAGCCTCAACCACGCCCGCCGGGTGCGCCTGGAAGAGGCGGACGAGGAGACCCGCGGGGCCTGGGGCCGGCACTTGACCGGCGAGCGGATGTGGCTGCGGGCGTACTGCCTCGGGCTGCCGTTGGGCGGGGATCCGGTATCCTCCGGCGAATGAGCCCCACCCAGCCCTCCCCGTCGCGCCGCGCCGTCCTCGGCGCCGCGCTCACCGCTCCCGCCGCCCTCGCCTGTGCCAGCGCCTCCGCGACCCGCGCGGCGGTGCAGGACGCTGCGGAGCGTCGCGTCCCCGGGCGACCGACCCTGGTCGGCTCGGCCAACGCCCTGCCGGGCATGCAGGCGAACTACGCGGCCCTGGTCGAAGGCGCCGAACCCCTGGACATCGCCCTCGAGGTGGTCAAGCGGGTCGAGGCGGACGCGGACGACCGCAGCGTCGGCCTGGGGGGGCTGCCCAACGAGGACGGGGTCGTCCAGCTCGACGCGGCGGTGATGCATGGCCCGACCCACAACTCGGGCGCCGTGGCGGCGATCGAGAACATCCTGCACCCCTGCGAGGTCGCGCGCCTGGTGATGGAGCGCACGGACCACTGCCTGATCGTGGGCCAGGGCGCGTACCGCTTCGCGCGCTCCCACGGACACCCGCACACCGAGCTCCTGACCGAGTCCACGCGCGAGATCTGGATGCGCTGGAAGGAGAGCATGAGCGAGCGCGACGACCGCCTACCCCCGCCGCCCGCCGCCAAGGACGACAAGCAGGGCGGAACGGTGCGCGTGGACGGCGAGGAGGTCGCCATCACCGATCTGTTCCACACCAAGCGGCCCACGGGAACGATCCACTGCTCGGCCCTCGGTCAGAACGGTGACGTCGCCTGCACCACCACCACCTCGGGCCTGGCCTGGAAGATCCCGGGCCGGGTGGGCGACTCGCCGATCATCGGCGCGGGCCTCTACTGCGATCAGGAGGCGGGCAGCGCCGGCTCCACCGGCCGCGGCGAGTCGGCGATCCTGGCCAACGCCAGCTTCGCCATCGTCGAACTCCTGCGCCAGGGCGCCCAGCCCGTCGACGCCGGTCTCGAGGTCCTGCGCCGCATCACGCGCCAGGCCCAGCGCTCCTCAGCCTGGCAAGCGGGCCTCGTCGACGCCTCGGGCCTGCCCTCCTTCCAGGTGCGCTTCTACGTCCTGGGCCTGGACGGCAAGGTGGCCGGCGTGACGATGTACGACGACGAGCGCTCGTTCTCCGTCGCCGATCCCGAGAACGGTGCCCGACACGAGCCGCTGGTGGCGCTGCACCCGGCCCGCAAGTAGGTCGAGAGCCGGAACTCAGCGCCGCTTCAGCGCCGCCTCGAACTCGTTCGCGGTCAGCTTGCCGTCCCCGTCCAAGTCCAGGGTGTGCAGCACCGAGTGCAAGCGCACCGGGACCTGCAACGGGCGCAGCAGGGCTTCGAGGTCGGCCAGGGTGGCGGCGCCGTCGTCGTCCAGGTCGAGGCGCCGGAAGACCGGCACCGGACCCTTGATCATCGGCGGCGAGAGGTTCGAGCCGTCCTCGCGGCCGCGAATAACCACCTCGCCGAAGAGGTCCTCGACGCGGGTCAGGGGGCCGGCGCGGGACTCGCCCTCGACCGGCGCCTCGTCTCCGCTGACCACCGGGTAGAGGATGTCGACCAGGGGATCCAGCTCGCCCAGGGACAGGGTCAGGTCCTCGTTCGTGTCGAGGCTGGCCAGCAGCGCGTCGGTCGACACGTCCGCACGGTCGTACTGGGACAGCAGCCACGACAGCTCGATGCGCCCGATGCGACCGTCGAGGTCGCGGTCGTACGCCAGGCGCAGGAGCTCGGGCGAGCGCTGCGGCTGACGCAGGGCCGCGGGCTCCGCGCGCGGCGGCCTGAAGGCTCCGATCTGCGAGACGCTGTCGTCGTGGTACTCGACGAACTCGCCCAGCTCGAAGCGCCCGTCGCGGTCCGCGTCGTAGAGCCCGAAGCGGGAGCGCGTGAAGGCCAGGGCCGAGCGCGATTCGCGGAACGAGATCCAGTCGTTCTCGTCGTAGTCGCAGATGTCGAACCAGCCGCGGATCTGCTCGCTCAGGTCGTCGCTGGCGCCGATGCCCAGGGGGTCGCCGGTCACCAGCGGGACGACGGGCGCGGCGCTGGGCCGACCGGCGCCCTGCTCCGTGTCCGGGCGTCCGAGGATGGAGCGGCCCGTCGAGGTCCCGGCGCGCGCCTTCGCGGGCGGCGTCTTGGCCTGGGGCTTCTTCGCCGGCCGCCCGTGCTGGGCGTCCGGCGAGGCCATCGAGGTCGGGCTCGCCGGGCCGACCCCGGCCGGGAGCGCGGCGCTCGCGAGGGCAGGGAGCGTCGCTCCGAGCAGCAGCAGCAGAGTCAGGCGGGTCGCGATCATGGCCGCAGTTCTTATCGACGGGAGGCGCCGGGTTCCCCACCCGTCGCATCCTGATTCCTGGTCGAACCGGCGTTCCGGGGCCAGGTTCCGGGTCTTTCAGGCCTCCACGGCGCCCAGGAGCGTCTCCGCGACCCGGTCGACGTCGGCGTCCGAGAGGAAGGGGTGCACCGGCAGGCACAGGATCTGGGCGCAGAGCGCCTCGGCGTTGGGCAGGCTGCCCGGGCCGTAGCCCCACTCGGCCGCCGCGGGCTGCAGGTGGACCGGGCGCGGATAGTGGACGGCGGCGAAGACTCCGGCCGCGGAGAGGCGCCCCTGGACCGCGTCGCGGTCGGCCTCGACCACGCGCACGCCGTATTGATGGTAGACGGGCTCGCTGTCCGCGCGGCGCACGATGGGCGCCAGCCGTGGGCTGCTCCCGAGGGCGCTGTCGTAGCGCGCCGCGATCTCGCGCCGACGCTCGTTCCAGGCAGCCAGGTGCGGCAGCTTGACGTTCAGCACCGCGGCCTGCAGGGCGGCCAGACGCGTGTTGGTGCCCAGCTCGTCGTGCACGTACTTGGTCTGGCTGCCGTGGTCGCGCAGGCGCAGCAGGCGCGCGGCCACGTCGTCCCTGTTCGTGACCAGGCAGCCGCCCTCGCCGGCGCAGCCCAGGTTCTTGGTGGGGTAGAACGAGAAGGCCGCCAGGTCGCCCAGCTCACCGGCGCGCAGGCCGTCGCGGCTGGCCCCGTGGGCCTGGGCCGCGTCCTCGAACAGCGTCGCGCCCGCAGTATCCGCGAGGCGCCGGAGGGCGCGCACGTCGACCAGCTGGCCGTAGATGTGCACGGGCAGGACGCAGCGCACGCCTTCCATGGCGCTCGCGGCGGCCCCGGGGTCGAGCAGGCCCGTCTCGAGCTCGACGTCGCACAGGACGGGGCGTGCACCGACCCAGGCGATGCAGCCCGCCGAGGCGAAGAACGTGAACGGACTGGTGAGCACCCGGTCGCCCGGGCCCACGCCCAGGGCGCGCAGACCGACGATCAGGGCGTCCGTACCGCTGGCGACGCCGATGCCGTGGGTCGCGCAGTGCAGCTGCGCGAAGTCGCGCTCGAAGGCGGCGACCTCGGGACCCAGGACGTACTGCCCGCTGCGCAGGACGCGCAGCACGGCTTCCTCCAGGGCGGGCCCGAGGGCTTCGCGCTCGGCCGCGAGGTCGAGGGGGGCGATGGGCGAGGTCACCTCAGTGCCCACTGGGTCCCTCGTGGGGCTTGATCTCGCCCGAGGCGAGCTTGCCGACGTAGTCGTTGTAGGCGGACTTCACCTTCCCGGACAGGATCACCACGCCGAGGATGTTCGGGAAGGCCATGCCCAGGATCATCAGGTCGCCGAAGGCCAGGACGTTCGTGGCCGAGACCACCGAGCCCAGGAAGACGAAGTACAGGACGATGACCTGGTAGATGATCGCCGTCGCGTCACCGAACAGCCACGACCAGCAGCGCTCACCGTAGTACGACCAGGAGATCATGGTCGAGAAGGCGAACAGCACCACGGCCACGGACAGGATGTAGGGGAACCAGGAGATCTGCTCCTTCATCGCCGCGGCGGTCAGGGCCGCACCGTTGTTGCCGCTGACGTAGCCCGCGTACTCGGGGTTGTCGTAGGCGCCGGTGATCACGATCACGAGGGCCGTCATGGTGCACACGACGACCGTGTCGATGAACGGCTCGAGCAGGGCCACGATGCCCTCGCGCACGGGGTAGTCGGTGCGCGCGGCGGCGTGCGCGATGGCGGCCGAGCCAACGCCGGCCTCGTTGGAGAAGGCGGCGCGCTGGAAGCCGACGACCAGGATCCCGATGAAGCCGCCGAAGCCGGCGTCCATGTTGAAGGCGCCCTTGAAGATCGAGCCGAAGGCGGCCGGGACCGCACCCAGGTTGATGCCGAGGATGTAGAGGCAGGCCAGGACGTAGATGCCGCACATCAGGGGCACGATCTTCTCGGCGGTGGCCGCGATGCGCTTGACGCCGCCGATGATCACCACGCCGACGGCGACGGTCATGACCAGGCCGTAGACCCAGTTGTAGTCGGCCGCACCCGGGAAGGTGTGGGTCAGGGCGCCCAGGGACTGGTTGACCTGG
>JAJFFA010000703.1 GCA_021776885.1 Planctomycetota bacterium | reverse complement strand
GGAGGCCGTCCGCAAGGCGCCCCTGGCCCCCCCCTGGCCCCCCCCGGTCAGACCCCGCGCAGGGCCGCCTCCAGGGCCGCCCAATCCCCCAACCCGAGGGTCCCCGGTCGCCGGCTGCCCTCGATCCCCGCCCGCTCCAGGGCGGCTCCGGCCGCCGCCCGGTCCCCGAGGCGCTCCCCGAGGACCCGCTGCACCGTCTGCCGCCGGCGCTCCAGGAGGGCCCGCGCCAGCTCCAGCCGGGCGGCGCGCAGGGGCGCCGGATCCAGATCCGGCCGCAGATCGAGGCGCACGACGGTGCTCTCCACCTTCGGCTCGGGCCAGAACACGGTCGGGGGCACGCGCCGCACCAGGCGCGCCTGATAGGCCTGCTGCACGGCCACGGTCAGGGGCCCGAAGTCCCGCGAGCCGGGCTCGGCCGCCAGGCGCTGGCCCAGCTCGAGCTGCACCAGGGCCGTGACGCTGAGCGGCGGCGCGTCGCGCTCGGCGAGGAGTGCCAGGACCGGGCCGGAGATCGAGTACGGCAGGTTGCTGACCACCCTCCAGTCGTCGTCGCCCTCGGAGAGCTTGGCGCAGAGGGCCGGCGCCAGGCGCCGGGGTCCGTCGAGGGCGTCCATGACCAGGAGCTCGAGGGAGGCACCGCGCGCCGCCTCGACGGGCGGCTCCAGCCCCGGGGCACCCAGCACCCCCTGGGCGTGGGACTGCGCGATCTGCGCCAGGCGCGGGTCGATCTCGACGGCCAGCACCCGGGCGCCGCCCGCGAGCAGCTGCACAGTCAGCATGCCCGGACCAGGCCCGATCTCGAGCACCCGCCCGCCTGGCGGAACCCCGGCGTCGCGGGCGATGGCCCGGGCCAGGTTCACGTCCACCAGGAAGTTCTGCCCGTGGCGCCGGGAGGGGCGAAAGCCCGCCTCACGCAGCATCGCGCGAAGCTCCGCCGCATTCGAGATGCCTACGCCCTTGCCGGAGCTCATCGGCGCGCACCGGCGAGCAACCACTCGAGCGCCGGCGCGGCCCCCTCACGACCCGCCAGTTCGTCGAGCAGGGCCACGGACGAACGTCCCCAGCTCTCCCCCACCTTCTCGACCCGCGCACGCACGGCGGTCCGCGACCAGCTCCGCGCGCCACGCCAGAGGAACTCACGCGCCTCGGCCACGACCCGCAGGCCGAGGTCCGAGCCGCGGTGCTCGGGGTCGATCTGGCGCGCGAACAGGTGCAGTCCCTCGCGCGTCCAGTACAGCGGGCGGGCCCGGGTCAGACACGACCCGCCCATGGCCCAGGTGCCCGTATGCGTCGCGATCGGCGCACCGGAGAACGAGCTGGCCAGGAACGATCCCGGGGGCGGCGGGCGGTCGACCCACTCCCAGACGTTGCCCAGCATGTCGTGCAGGCCGGCGAAGGTCTGGCCGTTCTGGAAGGTCCCGACGGGCGCCGGCCGGAACAGGCCCAGCTCGAGGGTGTTGGCTGCGGAGTCCTGGCGGCGCGTGCCCCAGGGCCAGTACTGGGCGCGGCTGCCCGCGGCGCAGCGCATCCACTCGGCGAAGGTCGGCAGGCGCATCCCCAGGCGGGCCGCGTAGGCCTGGGCCTGGCCCAGGGTCATGCCGGTCGCCGGCCAGCGCTCGGAATCCGCGCCCCAGTCGCTCTGGAAGACCTCGGGCAGGGCGAAGATCTCGCCCTCCGGTCCGCGGCGCGCAGCGATCCACTCGGAGCGCGTGACCTCGAAGCGACCGACGAGCAGGTCATCGTCGGTCGAGCAGTCGACCACCTGGGCCACGCGGCAGGCGGCGGCCGGAACGAAGGCGAGCCGCTCCAGGAGGAGCGGCTCGCTCGATTCTTCGGCGTCGCCGCAGGCGACGGCGGCGACGACCAGGACGCATCCGAGGAGGCGCAGAAGCGCGGCGGCGGGTGCACCGGGCGCCCGCCCCACGTCCCCGCGTCGCGGGGACTCAGACGTCTGCGACGAAGACCTCCACACGACGGTTGAGTCGCTTGGTGTCGGCGTTGTCGTTGGCACCCACCGGCTCCCACTGGCCGTAGCCCTCGATGCGCACGTCGCGCGGCGAGACGCCGCCACTGATCAGCACCTCGGCCACGGACACGGCGCGCTCGGCGGAGAGCTGCAGGTTGCCGTGCGGGAAGCGGCGCAGGGTCTCCGGGCGGGAGACAGGGTCTGCATCGGTATGGCCGCGCACGAGCACGAGGCCGTGGGGCTGGGTCTGGATGTCCCGCGCCAGGGCCTCGAGGGCCGCGCGTCCCTCGTCCTCGACGTCGGCCGAGCCGGACTGGAACAGGACCTTGTCCTGGATCATCAGAACGTAGCCGCCTTCGACGTCGAAGCGCTCGATGTCGCCGGGCGGGCGCCCGAGGTTTTCGAGCCGCGCCTGCAGGGCGCTCATGCGGTCCTGCAGGGACTCCGCGAAGCCGGCGTCCACGGTCCCGGGCTGGCCGGAGCGCATCTGGGCCCGCAGGCGGTCGTACTCCTCCTCGAGCAGGGCCAGTTCCTGCTCCCGGTCGTGGAGCTGGGTCTGGTAGCTCTTCGCCAGGTCCACGGACTTCTGGTACTGCAGCTGGCTGATGCAGGACGACCCCGTGGCGAGCGCGGCGAGCGCAAGTGCGACTTTGAACTTGGTGTGCATCGACGTTCCTTTTCCCTTCGACCAAGCGTCGGGGGGCAGGCCCCGACTCCCCTCTTTGCCGGAGAGCCGCCGCGCGCGACGGCTCCCATGGATGTGGTACCCAGTCTAGTGGGGGCTGAGGTCAGTTCAACGCAATATGTAGAGGTCCTGCGCCGATCCCCCCCCTGGGGAGGGGGTACCGAGCCTCAGGGCAGGGTGAATCCGCACATCTCCGCGACCGACTTCGACAGGTCGGAGACCTGGCCCATCGAGATCGAGAAGACCACCGGCATCGCCAGCACCATGACGGCCGAGGTGACCAGGATCAGGGCCAGCATGCCCACGCCCTCGGTCTCTTCCTCTTCCTCGAGCTCGATCTCGCCGACGTCCTCGACGTCGTCGATCAGGGTGTCGACATCGGCGATCTCCTGGGTCGCCATGCCGGAGTCGTCGAAGGCATCGTCGTCCTCGAAGACGAGCTCCTCGGTGGCCTCGCCCAGGTCGACGACCTCGCCGCCGGACAGCTCGGCGCGCAGGCTCTCCACGTCGCTGCGCCGCAGCTTCATGGTGTCGCCCTTGCGGAAAGCGCGGATCTCACCTTCGGAAACGAGTCGCTTGAGCTCCTCTTCCTTGAGCCGCAGCTCGTCGAGGGCCTCGTCAAAGCTGAAGAAGTCGTCCGACACGGGTGTCCTCTATGATCTTTCGGGGGGGGCTGAGCGAGAAGGTGGGGGGAATGCGGTCAGTCGTCCTGGGGAGCGTTCTGGCCGAACTGACGCTGGAGTTCCTTGAACGGGAGGGGACGCCCCCCGGACTCCGTCTTGTCGTTGAAGCCGTCGAGCTCGAGGTCGAGGGAGATGTTACGCGCTCCGACGAACTTGATGCCCTGGGTGCTCGGGCCGCCTCCGGCGGCCTGGTAGACGGCGATCTGCTCCAGCTCGGTGTCGACCAGGTACAGGATCGACTGGCCGGTGACGTCGATACCCGTGACCGCGATCATGCGGTTGTTCGAGTCGGCGTTGGCGCCGGACGCCACGTAGGGCAGGCGCGCGTTGGGACGCTGAGGGTCGTCGTTTCCCTGCAGGGCCCGGGCCGGCTCGAGGGCCAGGCCCAGGGCTGCGAGGGCACAGCCAGCGAGGAGCACGAAGCCCCCCGCAGAACGGGTGGAGCGCGCTGAGCGCGATTCCCCCGGCTGCAGTTCAGTGGCGCTTTGGGTGATCCGGTGGCTGGTCATGGGTGGGGCTAGCGGGTTCCGCGTCCTGGGTTGCGTACGGGTGCGGCGATCCGGGGCAGGATCCTCGGGGCACTCGGGCTTGGGGGAGGACGCGGGCGGACAATAGTAGCGAGCCCTTCACAGCCCGACCAGGTCGCCCGAGATCTCCTCGACCAGGTCCTTCAGGGTGACCAGGCCCTCGGGGGCCTCGGCCGTGCCCACCACCATGGCCCGCTGGGCCCCGCCGCGCAGGGTCAGGAGGGCCCGATCCACCGGCGTCGAGGCCGGCAGGCAAGGGATCGGCCGCAGGCCCTCGAGGGGCCCCAGGGCCTCCGAGGCCAGCAGGAGGTCCAGCTGGTGGACGTAGCCCAGGACCTCGCCCTCGTCCCCCACCACCGGCAGCCGCGAAAAGCGCGACTCGCGCGCCAGGCGCAGGCGCTCGTCCGGGTCGGCCGAGGCCGCGAGGCAGACGACTTCCGACCAGGGCACCATCGCCCGGGACAGGGGCACGGAGCGCAGCTTCAAGGCGTTCTGGGCCAGGACCTCGGCCCGCGCGGGCAGGGCCCCGGAGCGCTTGCCCTCCGCCAGGTAGTGCAGCAGCGCCTCGCGTCCGCGGAAGCGCATGACCGCCCGCGCCTCGAGCCCCAGCCCGCGCTCGAGGAGCAGGGTGACCCCGCGCAGGACACGTTCGAGGGGCCAGAACACGATGCGCGAGACCAGGATGAAGGGCGCGGCAGCGCCGGTCAGCCCGTGGGGTCTGCGGTGGAACAGGTCCTTGGGCAAGACCTCGCCGAAGAAGAACAACACAGGCGCAAGCACCAGGGTCAGGACCACCTCGAGCCAGGCGCTGGGCACCCCCTGGCGTGCGAAGAGATCGTGACCGATGTGGCTGGCCAGCTCGATGGCGAGGTTGTTGCCGATCAGAATCGTGATCAAGAGCGCCGACTCGTCGCGCACCAGGCGCGAGACGATGCGCGCGGCCGTGTGGCCCTGGCGCGCCTCCAGGTCGACCCGCACCCGGGACAGGGAGTAGAAGCCGATCTCCGACCCCGAGTACAGGGCGCTGGCCACGACGGCCAGGAGCAGCACGAAGAGCAGCACGCCGGTCATGAGCGCAGCTCCCCGTCACGCCGTGCGTCGGGGTGGGCGCCCGACCCGGACTCGACGAACAGATCCAGGGTCTGCACGCGCCGCCCGCGCACCTCCCCCACCTCGCACAGCAGCCCGCCGGCCAGCTCGAGCCGGTCCCCGCTGCGCGGCAGGCGTCCCAGGAGCGCGGTGACGAAGCCCCCCACGGTCTCGAACTCGTTGGGCACCACGCGCGCCCCGAGCAGGTCGTTCCAGTCGCGGATCGAGAGCCCGCCGGAGACGCGGAAGCGCCCCTCGCCGAGGGGCACCACGGGCTTCTCGAGCTCCTCGCCCTCGACCCGCAGCTCACCCACCAGCTCTTCGAAGAGATCCTCGAGGGTGACGATCCCGGCCGTCCCCCCCCACTCGTCGACCACCACCGCCTCGGCCACGCGGTCGTCGCGCATGTCGTGCAGGAGCGCGAGGGCGCGGGCCATCTCCGGCACGAACTTGACCGGCATGACCAGCTCGGCGAGGGGTCGTGAGGGGTGCACGACCAGGTCGCGCAGGGCCACCTGCCCGGCGACGTCGTCCGCCGCGCCACGCACCGCCGGAACCCAGGTCAGCCCACGGCGCCGAGCGTCGCGCACGATGCGCGAGCGAGCCTCATCGTCGGCGTCCATGTCCAGGGTCAGGAGGTCGACCCGCGGGGTCATGATCTCGCGCACGCGCAGGGACTCGAGCTCCACGATCTCCGCCAGGAGATCCGCCTCGCCCGGTCGCAGGACGCCCTCGCGCGCGCTGCGCTCGAGGACCTGGGCCAGGAGCTCCGACGAGATGCCGGTCTCGATGCGCTCGCTCTCGCCCAGCAACCGCAGGCACAGGTCCAGAAGGATGCCGACCACCGCGCGCACCGGGGTCAGGATCGAAGCGCACAGCGACAGGGGCAGCGCCACCAGGCGCGCCACCGTCAGGGCTGAGCGCAGGGCCAGGGTCTTGGGCAGGATCTCGCCCGCCAGAAGCAGGCACAAGAGCGCGCCCAGGCCGGAGGCCAGCTTCTCCGTCCCCGTCGAATGGGGCAGGAAACGCGCGGCCAGGGCGAAGAACAGCACGTTGATCACGAGGTTGCAGACCAGGATCGTGACCAGTACGCCGCGCGAGTCGGCCAAGAGCCGCGGCACCCGCGGCCCGGCGCGCGCGCGGTCGCTCGAGGTCAGGCTGAAGAGCGCCGTCTCGGACGCGCTGAAGAAGGCCGAGGCGATGAGCAGCCCGGCGAGTACGGTCCAGCCGACGTTCACGTGCTCGCCCCCCCTGCGCCACTGGCCCCACGCTGCGCGGCGGCGTCGGCGCCCAGGGTCGGCAGCCACAGGTCGACGCGGAACCCGTGCTGCGGCTCGCTCGAGAGGCGCACGCGCCCCGCGTGGCTGGTGACCACGTTGTGCACGATGGCCAGGCCCAGGCCCGTGCCGCGGCCCGCCTCCTTGGTCGTGAAGAACAGGTCTTCGGCGCGCGGCAGGAGCGCCGGATCCATGCCAGGCCCGTCGTCCTGCACGGAGAGCCGCAGCTCGGCGCCCGCGTCCTCCAGCTCGAGGGTCAGGTTGCGCTCGCCGGTCTTGTCCTCGAGGGCGTCCAGGGCGTTCACGAGCAGGTTCAAGATCGCCTGTCCGAGCTCGTTGGCCTCCCCCATCACCGCCGGCAAGGATGCGGGAACCAGGGGCCCGTCCGCGTCCGCCGAGAGCTCCTGCTCCTGGCTCCCCGCGGCGGCGATGTTGCGCACGAGCACCCGCACCCCCAGCTGGCTGGCCCGGTGGCGCACCAGCTCGAGGGCGTCGGCGACGGGGCCGGCCAGGTCGACCGCAGCGCTGCGCGCCTCGCGCGGCGCCAGGCGCAGGAGGCGCCCCACGGTGTCGCGCACGCGCTCGAGGCCGCTCTGCAAGAGGGCGTGATAGCGCGCGCGCTTCTCGGGCTCGACCTCGGCGCGCTGCAGCACCTCGACCGCGTTGAGCATGCCACCCAGGGGGTTGTTGATCTCATGCGCGATGCCCGCCGCCAGCTCGCCCGTGGCGGCCAGGCGGCGCTGGGTCATGGCCGCCGCCTCGGCCTCCCGCGCATGGGCCGTGGCGCGCTCGACCTCGCGCACGAGGCGCTCCTCCGAGCCCTGAACGTGGGCGGCCATGGCGTTGAAGCCGCGCACCAGCTCGGCCACCTCGTCGTGGCGACCCGGCTCGCGTGCACGCTGGCCCAGGTCCCCGGCGGCGATGCTACTGGCGGCTCCCGCCAGCTCGCGCACGGGGTCGAGCACCAGGCGCGAGAGGGCCGCGAAGGTCCCCAGGGTCAAGAGCAGCGTCGACACGACGAACCAGGGCAGGAGCTGCCTCAGGAGCGCGCCAGTGGTCCAGCTCCACTTGGGCCGGATCCAGCAGCCGCCCCAGGCGCGGCCACCGCGGGCGTCCCCCGGGTCACGCTGCGCGCTGGCGTGGCCCGCGGGCAGGAGCACGGGCACCGCGATACCGCCGGCCGAGGGGATCTCGCGGTTCTCGAGGGAGGCGCGCTCGAGGTCGTAGAGCACGCGCTCGAGGGGAAAGTCCGCCGCCCGATGCGAGGCCCCCACCGGGTTGAGGAACACCCCGCGCGTGTCCGGCGCC
>JAJFFA010000702.1 GCA_021776885.1 Planctomycetota bacterium | reverse complement strand
CTGGCTCGACGGCCTCGGGGGCCAGGGAAGCGGGCAGGGGCGAATCGGGCTCGCGCTCGTCGTCCTCGCGCCAGCGATCGAGCACCCGCCCGAGGATGGCTCGCTCGCTGCGCCGCAAGTCCGCCGCCGCCGCCCCGGTCGCGACCCCTTCCACGTCGACCGCGGCCGGCGGCCGAGGAGACTCGAGGGGCGCCGCGCCCGCCGAAGCCGGGGTCACAGGAGCCGGGGTCACAGGAGCCGGAGCGGGCGAGCTCCGGGCATCGAGGGCCGGCGCTGCCGTCGCCCGCGCCGGCACCAGGTTCTCGGGCGCCTCCTCGCGGTCGATCGGCGCATCGTCGACGCGCTCGAGCAGGTGGCGTGCCTCACGCAACAGCCGGCGTGCCGCAGCGGGCTCCAGGTCGAGCCGGCGGGCGAGGTCCTCCGCGTCGAGGCCCGCGAAGGCGTCGAGCCGCTCGCACCCCGAGCGGCGCAGGCGCTTCAGGGTCGTGGGACCGTCCGCGTGGAGCGTACAGAGCAGAGCAAGAGCGTCCATGCCACCCTCCGGAACAACGGGCCCGCGCTCCGGGTCCGAGCGACGGGTCAAGAACGGGTCAACGGGGCCGTGCGACGACTCGCCGACGGCCCGCACCCTGTGTACGCGATCGACGCCGCGATCTCCAGCGCCAGCAAGCGTTAGGATCCGCGCGCCCACCGCTGTGGGCAGCCGACATGGACGACGCCCAGGAGCTCGCTTTCCTCCGTTTCCTCTTCGACACCGGCGCGCAGCTCGAGCGTGTGCGCGACGTCGAGAAGGCGCTGCGTGTGGTTCTACGCCACGCACGGGAACACTACGGCGCCGAGCGCACCTGCATCGCCGTGCTGGACGAGGGCCGCGCGGCGATGGTCGTGCGCCAGTCCCTGCCCGCGGACCTGCCCCCCGACGCCTGGAAGACGGCCGCCCTGCGCCGCTTCCTGCTCGGGAAGCGCCCGCGGCTGGCGCGCCACACCCTCCTGGCCGCTATCGAGCGGCGCGGTCGCCCGTGGGCCGTCCTGGCCCTGCAGCGCCTGGACGGGGTCTACCCCAAGGAGCTGGTCGCGCCCATGGCACGGGTCGGGGAGCTGGTCTCGAGGCACCTCGCCCGCATCGACGCCGAGCGCTCGGCCGAGGTGCGCGCGCGGATCGACCAGAAGCTGCTCGAACAGCTCCGTCCGCGGGACCTCTTCTACCGCCTGCTGCACGGGCTGCGCTCACTCACGCGCTACGACCACTCGGCCGCGGTCTACATGCACGCCGGCGAGCCCGGGGAGCTGACGCTGGTCGCCGAACAGGTGTCCTGGCGCAAGGGCGGGAGCCACCGGGTCGGACGCCGACTGGAACTCTCGACCGAGCTGCGCGCCCTGCTCGACCAGGGCCAGGTGTTCGGCTTCGAGCGCGCACGCGACGGCAAGTGGCAGGAGTGGAGCGGCGAGCGCGGCCTGCCCCTGGCGGAGCTGCTCGACGACGAGCCCGACCCGAACGGCGCAGCGCCGGACGCAGCGCCCTCGCCCCCGCCCCAGGGCGCGCTCCTGTGCGCGCCCCTCGCCACGCGCGAAGGCCTCCTGGGGGTGCTCGAGATCAGCTCGATCCACGCCGGCAGCCTGGGCCCCTACGAGGCGCGGCTCCTGCTCGGCTTCCTGACCCACGCCGCCATCGCCCTGACCCACCTGCGCCGCGCCGAGTCCCTCGAGCACGGCATGGTCGAGGCCGAGAAAAAGCACGCCGTCGCGGACATGGCGCGCGGCGTGTCCCACGACGTGAACAACGCCGTGGGCACCGCCCTGCCCCTGGTGCAGCAGATGATCGCCGAGCTCGAGGAGGGCACGCCGCCCCCCGCCCAAACCTGGCTCGAAGACTTGCACGCCGTGCTCGACTCCCTCTCCTTCTGCCGCCGCGTCTTCGGCCAGATGCTCTCCTTCGCCCGGGGCACGGCGCAGGTCCGGGTCGGGGAGGGCGACCTGGTACGGGCCCTGGACTCGACCCTCTCGATCGTGGCCGAGTCGATGCGGCGCAACCTGATCGAGGTCGAGCGCTCGGTCGAGGCGCAGCTGCCCGCCGTGCGCGCCGCCCAGTCCGACCTCGAGCAGCTCGTCCTCAACCTGTGCACCAACGCCCGCGACGCCATGCCCGACGGGGGGCAGCTGGGCCTGCGGCTCTACCGCGCCGGGCGGGACGTCGTGCTCGAGGTGCGGGACACGGGCGGCGGCATCCCGGCCGAGAACCTGGCCCGGGTGCGCGAGCCGTTCTTCACCACCAAGCCCGGGGGCAGCGGTCTGGGCCTGTCGATCTGCCGCTCCATCGTCTGGAACCTCTCGGGGCGCCTGTCCATCGACAGCCGCGAGGGCGAGGGCACCCTGGCCCGGGTGCGCCTGCCCGCGGCGCCCTGAATTCGATCCACGCCCCTCGGACGCAGCCGGCCGTCGAGTATCCTGCGGCGCTTCGAGCCCCACCTTCTTATAGAGGAGCGGGCTCCAGCCAAGACCGATGACCCGCGTCCTCGCGCTCTACTACTCCCAGACCGGCCAGCTGCGCCGAGCACTGGATTCATTCCTGTCCGGGCTCGAGGGCCAGGACGGGTTCGAGCTTCACGTCGAGGCACTCCAGTCGCTGCCCGCGTACCCCTTCCCCTGGGGCCTGGGTCAGTTCCTGGACGTGTTCCCCGAGAGCGTCCTGGGCCACGCGCCGGCCATCGAGACCCCGGGCTTCGATCCCGACGCGAAGTACGACCTCATCGTGCTGGCCTACACGGTCTGGTACCTGGCCCCCTCCCTGCCGATCCAGGGCTTCCTCGCCTCGCCCCACGCGCGGGTGCTGCGCGACACCCCCGTCGTGACCCTGTGCGCCTGCCGCAACATGTGGCACACCGCGTCGTTGCGCATGAAGCGCGACCTCGAGCGTCTGGGCGCGCGGCAGACCGACAACGTGGTCGTCACCGACGGCGGCCCGACCTGGGCCACCTTCGTCACCACGCCGCGCTGGATGTTCACCGGCCGCAGCGACGCCTTCAGCGTCTTCCCGCCGGCCGGTGTGACGGCCGAGACGATCGAGGACCTGGCGCGCTTCGGCGACGCCCTGGTCGAGCGCAAAGATGACCTCCAGCGGGCCGAGCCCTTGTTCAAGGGGCTCGGTGCGGTCGAGGTCGAGCAGCGCTTCGTCGTGCCCGAACTCGTGGGCCGCGCGACCTTCGCCGTGTGGGCGCCGCTGCTGCGCCTGCTCGGCCCCCCGGGGGCAGCTCTGCGCAAGCCGGGGCTGTTCTTCTTCGCGCTCTACCTGATCTTCACGATCCTGGTCCTGCTTCCGATCTCGATCCTCGTGCGCCTGGTCCTGTATCCGATCCTGCGCACCCCCATCGCCTCCTACGTGGAGCGTTTGCGCTGGCCCTCGGGCGAGCGTGACCGGTCGCTCCCGTCCTCGTCCTCCTCCTGAGTCCACGCATGCCCTGGTCTTCGAAACCGAAGCTGCTCTCGGTCGGCTCCTTCCTACCCGGTGAGCCGATCGGCAACGACCGCATCGAGGAGATGCTCGGCTGCATCGGAGGGAAGGCCTCGCGCACGCGGCGCCTGATCCTGCGCCGCAACGGCATCCGCCAGCGGCACTACGCCCTCGACCCCGAGACCCAGCAGCAGACGCACACCAACGCCCGCATGACGGCCGAGGCCGTGCGCGTCGCCGCCCGGGACGCGGGGCTCGAGCTGTCGGACGTGGACACCCTGGTCTGTGGCACGTCCTCCCCCGACGTGCTGATGCCGAACCACGCCCTGATGGTGCAGGCCGAGCTGGGCCTCTCCCACTGCGAGGTCGCCGCCACCAGCGGCACCTGCCTGTCGGGACTGACGGCGCTCAAGTACGCGGCCATGGCGGTCGCCTCGGGACAGGCGCGCCACGCCGTCGCGACCGGCTCCGAGATCTCGTCCAACGTACTGCGCTCGGCGAACTTCCCCGCCGACGACGAGGCGGCGGAGGCCCTCGAGCGCGACCCGGTGATGGCCTTCGGCCAGGACTTCCTGCGCTGGATGCTTTCCGACGGCGCCGGCGCCCTGTGGGTCTCCGAGAGCGCTGGCGCGGGCCTGCACCTCGAGATCGACTGGATCGAGATCGTCTCCTTCGCGGGCGAGCTCGAGCCCTGCATGTACTGGGGCGGCCAGAAGCGTGCCGACGGGTCGCTGCAGGGCTGGCGCGAGACCTCCGGCCTGGCCGAGTCCGCGCAGCTCGGCATGTTCAACCTGACTCAGGACGTGCGCCTCCTGGGGGCAGAGGCCACACGCACGACCGTGGCCGAGGCCCTGGCCCGGGTGCTCGAGCGCCAGCCCCTGCGCCCGGACCAGGTCGACTGGTTCCTGCCGCACTACTCCTCCGAGTTCTTCCGCGACGAGGTCGCCGGGCGCCTGTGCGAGATCGAGTTCGAGATCCCCTTCGAGCGCTGGTTCACGAACCTCTCGACGAAGGGCAACACGGGCTCGGCCTCGATCTACATCATGCTCGACGAGCTGTTCCGCTCCGGGCGCCTGAAGCCCGGGGAGAAGATCCTGTGCTACGTTCCGGAGAGCGCGCGCTTCTCGGTCGGCTACATGCTGTTGACCGTGGCCGGGGGCGCAGGCTAACCCCTCGCACGATGCGCAAGGACGAGGTTCCCCAGGACGACTCCTTCTATCGCCAGCACAAGCGGGCGTGCTACGCGGTCGACGAGTCCGGACGCTACGTGCAGGCCGAGAGCCGTGGCTGGGAGGTCGAGCACCTGGCGACCAGCCAGGCGCTCTTGCACCAGGAGGAAGAGGTCGAGGCCGAGCGCCAGGCGGTCGTGGCGGGCAAGCGCTCGCCCCTGGCCTACCACCTCGCGACCCATCAGCTGACGCCGCGCATCTTCGCCGCCCAGGTCGGGCTCGCCACCTGGCGCGTCAAGCGCCACTTGAAGCCGGCGATCTTCGCGCGCCTCTCGAGCGAGCTGCTGGCGCGCTACGCCGGCGCCCTGGCCGTCGACCCCGCCGAGCTCGCTACGGTCCCCGACACAGCCCGGCACGTCTTCCTGTCGGACGCGGAGCCCGATGCCTGAGTCGCGCGCAGCCGCCCGCCCGGCCTTCGAGCACCTGCAGGCCGCCCACTGCGAGAGCGGCGTCACCGCGGCCCTGCTGCACAACGCCGGGCACCCGATCTCCGAGCCCATGGTCTTCGGCCTGGGCGAGGGGCTCCTGTTCTTCTTCCCGCCCCTGGTGCGGGTCGTGGGCATGCCCCTGATCAGCTTCCGCTGCTACCCCGGCCTGATCTTCAAGACGGTGGCGAAGCGCCTGGGGGTCGCGACGACCCTGCGCCGCTTTCCGAGCCAGGAGCGCGGCGA
>JAJFFA010000701.1 GCA_021776885.1 Planctomycetota bacterium | reverse complement strand
GGGTCCGATGACCGCCTTGTAGAGGCGCTCGTTGGGCCCCCCTTCGCGCAACAGCTCGCCGCGCATCAGGCCCGCGGCGATGGGGTCGAGGGGACGTACTTCGAGCTCGACGATGCGGCGCACCAGGCTGGCGAATTGCTCGCGCGCCTCGGCCGGATCGAGGTCAGCCGGCGGGGGCGCGTCCAGGAAGACCTTGCGCGCCTCCGCGGGCGGGCCGAAGCGCATCAGGGCTTCGTGGTAGAGGTCGTCCTTGCTGCGGAAGTGGTAGTTGATGCCCCCGTGGCGCACGCCCGCCGCCGCTGCGATGTCCCGGATCGAGACGTCGTCCCGCCCCCGCTCGGCGAAGAGCCGGGCGGCGGCCGCGAGCAGTCGTTCGCGGGTCGTGGAGGGCTTGGGCTGGGCTTCGGGGGGCACGGGCACCATTTAGCCAACTGGACAAGCCAAATGGATTGTCCAAGTGGACAAAATGTAGGCCCCTGGGGTTCCGGACCGTCCCATGTCGCGTTCGGGAACAGGTTTGGAGCGGTTTGTTGGCGTCGCCGGGGGATTGCGTGAACCGTGGGCTCGGAGCCCCGACCCTGCTTGGGCCGGGCGAGGAGCCGGGCGCGACATGCTGCACCCCGAGACCATCGACGAAGCCCGCGGCGAGCTCCTGGACGAGCTTCTGGTCCTGCGCATCCAGGAGGGTAGCCGCGAGGCCTTCGGCCTCCTGGTCGAGCGCTGGCAGGAGCGGCTGTTCCGCCATGCCCGGCGCTTCACCTGGAGCGATGAGGCGGCCTGGGAGGTGCTGCAGGAGAGCTGGCTGGCGGTGGCGCGGGGGATCGGGCAGCTGCGCGATCCGGGTGCCGTGCGACGCTGGCTCTACACCATCGTCACGCGCGGAGCGGCCAGCCGCGTGAGGGCCTTGCCGCGCGAGCGCAGTGCGGAGCCCGGTTGGATCGAGGAGGCGCCCGCGCCCGAGGCGCAGGGCGGGGAGCGGGAGGAGGCGGTGCTGGCCCTGCGGCGGGCGCTGGGCGCGCTGCGGCCGGACGAGCGCGCGCTCGTCGAGTTGTTCTATCTCGAGGAGCTCTCGGTCTGGGAGCTCTCGAAGGTGCTCGAGGTTCCGGAAGGGACCGTGAAGTCTCGCCTGCACGCGTGCCGGCGAAAGCTGAGGGATGCCCTCGAAAGGATGGGTCGATGAACGATTTCAAGGAGATGCTGAAGGAGGCCTTCGTCGGCGAGGAGCCCTATGACCCTGCGCCGAGCCGGGCCGTGCTGGAGGACTCGCTGCGGCACTTCGAGAGCCGTGATCGGATGACGCGCATCCTGATGTGGGTCGCCGTCAGCTTCATGAGCCTGCTGGTCGGCTGGAGTGTCTGGAGCTTCGTGCGTGCCGGTGAGGACGCGGGCGTGCGCGAGCTGCTGCTCTACTCGACCGCCTTCCTGTTCGGGTGTCAGGGCATCGCCTGGTCGAAGATGCTGCTGTTCACGAGCCAGCTCGACTTCCGCATCCTCAAGGAGCTGAAGCGTGTGCAACTGTCCCTGCTCGGCGACGCGAGCAAGAGCTAGTGGGGCGGACCAGAAGTTCGCCACATATGTTTCGCCCCCTTGCGTCCAAGGCTGCGTTGCAGCTCCTTCGAGTATCCATCGAATACGCGGCGTCGCTGCGCCTTGCCACGAATACAAGGTAACGGAACATATGCACCGAATTTCTGGCCCACCCCACTAGGCAGGCGCGTGGCGGGGCCGGGGCGGGCGCGCTTCAGGGGTTGAGCAGACCCTCGCGAATGGCCACCCGCGCCAGCTCCGCCGCCGACTGACAGTCGAGCTTGCGCTGCAGGTTCTCGCGGTGCTTCTTGGCGGTGCCCAGGCTGATCGCGAGCTCGCGCGCGACCTCCTTGTTGGCGCGGCCCAGCGCCAGGAGCTGGAAGACCTCGCGCTCGCGTGGCGTGAGCGTGTCGAGTCGCGTGGCGACGGAGGGGGCAGCTGCTTCGCCGCGGCGTGCGATCGAGACCAGACCCCCGGCGACCTTGGGCGAGACGAAGGGGTCGCCGCGGTGCACGGCCTCGATGGCCAGGCTGAGCTCCCCCGGATCCGAGTCCTTGGACAGGTAGCCGTCCGCGCCCGCGCCCAGGGCGCGCTCGACGAAGCCTTCGGCCTCGTGGTTCGTCACCATCACCACGCGGGTCTTGGGCGACGCGCTGCGGATCATCGGGATCGCGTCGATGCCCGAGAGTTCGGGCATGGTGATGTCCGTCAGGACGACGTCGGGGCGCAGCTCTCCGATCTCGGCCACGGCCTCGCGCGGCTTTCCGCTGTCGCCGACGACCACGAACCTCTCGCTCTGCTCCAGGAGCATGCGCAGTCCCGCACGGATCATCACCTGGTCATCCAGGAGGTAGACGCGAATCGGATCGACCTGGGTCACTGTACGGCCTCCGGCTGGGGCAGATAGACCGAGAAGCGTGCTCCACCGAGGACGCTCTCGCCGACCTCCGTACGGCCCCCATGGGCGACGACGATCTTCTGGGAGATGGCCAGGCCCAGCCCGGTGCCCTGGCGCTTGGTGGTCACGAAGGGCTTGAAGAGTGACTCCAGGACATGGGGCGAGACCCCAGGGCCATCGTCTTCGACGCTCAGGCAGAGCTCGGCCTGGGTGGACCAGGCCGAGAGCACGATGCGGCCGCCATTGCCCACGGCTTCGGACGCGTTGCGGACGAAGTTCGACAGCACCTCCTCCATCAGGGGCAGGGAGCCGAGGAAGGCCGCCTGGGGAGCCTGGTTCTTGACGGTGAGGGGTTGGCCCAGGGTGCGGGAGTCGCGCAGAACTCGGTCCAGGAGCTCGGACACCGGGCAGACAGCACGCTCGAACTCGAGCGGCTTGGCGAAGGAGAGCGTGCGCTGCATCATCCCGTCCAGGCGCTGGAGGCGGCCGGCGAGCTCCTCCAGCACGACCCGCTGGTCCTGCCCGAGCTGATCGGCGACCGCGCGCAGGGCGATGTTGATGGCCGTGATCGGGCTCTTGATCTCGTGTGCCAGCACGGCGGCCGACTCGCCGATCGCCGCCAGGCTGCGCAGCATGGCGTTCTCCGCTTCATGGGCGCGGCGGACCTGAGTGACGTCACGCCCCTCGGGCAAGAGGTAGACCACTTCGCCGGCATCGTCGACCACGGGCTTGAGCGAGAAGTCGACCAGGCGCACGCGGTCGTCGTGGCAGCGCACCTCGACCTGGAAGCGCACCAGCTCGCCGGCTGCTGCGCGCTCGATCGCTCGCCGCACCTCGTGCCGGGACTCGCGCGAGTGCGACCACCACGCGGTCTCCCAGAAGGGCAAGCCGTTCAGCTCAGCGCGGGTCGCACCAATGGCCTGCAGCGCCGTACGGTTGACCTCCAGTACGTCGCCGTCGACGGTCAGCAGCCCGACGAACTGGTGCTCCTGGTCGAAGGCGGCGTGGAAGCGTTGCTCGCTCTCACGCAGGGCGGCCAGGGCCCGTTCCCGGGCAGTGACGTCGCGGAAGCTGCCCGTGAAGAGCGGAGCGTCGGAGCCGGGGATCTCGACCCGCGCGACGGAGAGGTCGCAGGCCAGGGTGTGCCCCTCGCGGTGCAGCACCTCGAAGCGCCGTGTGCGTCCCAGGATGTGGGTCTCGCCGGTGGCGCGGTAGCGCGCCAGGTAGTCGTCATGCAACTCGCCGTGGGGCTCGCGGGGCATCAGCACGCTGATGTTCTCGCCCACCAGCTCGTCCGGGGTCCAACCGAAGACCTCGAGCACCGAGTGGCTGGCCGACTGCACGACACCGTGGTCGTCGATCGTGATGGTCGGATCGAGAACCGAAGCCAGGATCGCGTCGGCGATGGACGCGGCGTGCGGGGGGCGTGTTTGCAAGTCTTGACCCACCGGCACCTCAGCGGGGGCTGGCTTCAGGATACCCCGCGGACGGGCTCGTGCCCGCGGGGTCCGAGCGAGACTCCGTGGCGCTCCGAGTCCGACCCGAACAACGCCGGTTCTTCTCGAGGCGCTGCCAGCGCAGCTCGTCGAGCCCCTGGGCGAGGAGCCCGAGGACGTCGTCCAGGGCCAGGATCCCGACCAGCCGCTGGCGTGCGATCACCGGCAGGCGCCGCACGCCGCGCGTGCGCATCGTCTCGCAGGCCAGGTCCAGGGGATCCTCGGCATCGAGACAGATGACCGGTGCACTCATCACCTGGCCCACGCGGACCTCGCGGATCGGCTCCGGTTTCGCGACCACTCGGGTGGCCAGATCGCGGTCGGTCACGATGCCGACCAGCTCGTCCGCGCGCTCGATCACGACCAGGCATCCGACGCCCTCGTCGCGCATGCGCTGTGCAGCCTCACGCACACTGGCGTCCACGTGGATGGTGACGGGATCAGGCGTGCAGTACTTGCCGACGTCCATGCCTCACTCCCTCCCCAGGTTCGGTCCCGCGGGTGCGGGTGGGTGGCTCTCGTGCTCGAATCCCGTGCGGATCGCCTGCGCCAGCCGGCGCAGCTCCTGCGCGAAGTACCAGGCCAGGTCGTCGGAGCTGACGACGCCGGTCAGGACGCCATCGCGGTCCAGCACCGGCACGCGGCTGACGCCGCGCCGGGCGAGCGTACGGGCGATGTCGAAGGGCGAGTGGTCTTCGGTGACGGTCGTCACCCTGGAGCCGGTACAGATGTCGACACTGGTTCCGGGGTCGTGCCCGTCACAGAGCACGGCGAAGGCCAGGTCGCGGTCGGTGACGAGCCCGAGGCCGCCTTCCGGCCGGCGCACGAGGAGCGAGCCGATGCCAGACTCGGCCATCTGCTGGGCGGCCTGGCGGATGGACCTCGTCGCATCGATGAGGACCGGTTGGCTGGCGAGTTGCGGGGGGAGTCCCATGGGTCTTCTCGTTGAGGAGTGCGCAGCGATGAGCCTACTTCGGTGGCGAGGAGCGCCGCCATGGGCCGCAGTGCGTAGCCCGCGCTGCAGGCTCAGCTGCAGGCCCAGCTGCAGGCTCAGCTGCAGGCTCAGCTGCAGGCTCATTGGATAGTGCGGGCTAGGGCTTCGGGCGGTGGAAGCTGAGGACGGGGATCTCGGACAGGCGCAGGATCGCTTCCGACACGCTGCCCAGGGCCAGGTGGCGCAGGCCGGTGCGGCCGTGGGTCGAGACGGCGATCACGTCGGCGTCGTGCTCGACCGCGAATCCGATCAGGGTGCGCGGAACGTCCTCGCCGGAGATCACCTGCGCCTTGCAGTCGATGCCCTCGAAGTGGCCCTCGAGCTGGCGCTCGAGGGCTGCCCGCGCCTCTTCGCACTCTTCCTCGATGGAGATCGAGGCAATGGGCGGGGCCAGGGGCGCACCGTAGGGCAGGGCGCGCAGCTCGTGCACCACGTGCAAGACACTGACGCGGGCACCCGCTTCGCGCGCCAGCTCCGCGACCGGGCGGAAGGGCCGCAGCGATTCGGTCGACAGGTCGCTGGCCACGACGATGTGTTGGAGCTTCATGGATTGAACCTAGACCGGGTCGCGCGGGCATCCCATGGGGCTCATGCGTGGCGGAACTACGCACTACGGCCCACTGGGTCGTGGGCGCGGCGCCCGACTAGCTTCGTAGCTGGCTGCGGCCTTCGACGATGCACTACCCCGCCCTTCCCGAACGCCTGCTGGTCGGCGTCCTGCCGGGACGCTTCTGCGAAGGGGTCGCCCGCCGTGCCGTCGACCTCGCGGGTCGCCTCGGCTCGAGCCTCGAATGGCTGCACGTCCTCGAAGGGGCGCAGGACGCAGAGGGCTTCGATGCGGGAGCCTGGCTCGAGTCGACCCTGGGGCCGCACCCCGGCGGCGGGTGGGGGAAGGTGGTGCAAAGTTCGGGCAGCCCGGGGCATGTCCTCGCGGCCCACGCCCGCGCAGTGCAGGCCGACTGGATCCTGCTCGGGCCCCACACCCGAGGCCGGGGCTTCGACCTCGGGTCGACGGCGCGCACCGTGCTGGCCAAGTTCGACGGGGCCCTCTGGGTCCAGCCCGCGCGCTGCACGCCCATCCGGCGCATCCTAGTGGGCACGGACCTGTCGGACCCGAGCCTCGAGGCCGTCCATCGTGCCCACGCCCTGGCGGCTGCCCTCGGAGCCTCGCTCACGGTGCTGCATGCCTACCAGGTCTCCGAGCTGGCCTTCACCACGAGCGGTCCGGCCGCTGGCCCGGCCCTGCTCTCCGTCGAAGCCGTGCGCCAGTCCGCACGCCTCGCCTTCAGGCGTGCCCTGGCCGCCTTCCCGTGGGGCGCCGTGCCCCATGAGCTGCGCCTGTCCGAAGGGCCGGCCGCCGAGATGCTCCTGGCGCGACAAGAGGAGCACGACCTGATCGTGGTGGGCAGCCACGGCGCCAGCGCCCTCCAGGCGCTGCTGCTGGGGAGCGTCGCCAAGCGCGTGCTGCTGCGGGCGGACCGTCCGGTCGTCGTCTTCCGCCACAGGTGAGTAGGAGCGGGCGGCCACGGCGATGGCCACCGCAATCTCGGCATGCCCGCTCGCGAGGGTCATGGAGGCCAGGGCTCCTCCATCCAGACGCTCGGGTGGCTCCGGGAGCGGCCCGGGGGGAGTCTAGTGCTACGGGTAGCGACATGCCTGCCCTGTTGACTCGATCGAGTCACGCCGCGCTCTCAGGAGCAAGCGATCACCACCCGTGACGCAGACTCCTGGGGAAGCTAGTCGCCCGCGGCCCGCACGCAGCGTTCGAGGAAGGCGCGCACCCCGGCGCAGGCTTCGGGCAGGGTGCGGAAGCCGCCGTCGTTGTGGCCCCCGCGGGTCTCGAGCAGCTCGGAATGGGCCGCGGCGGCGGCCAGGCGTCGTGCGTGTGCGCAGGGGATCAGCTCGTCGTCGGGGCTGTGCACGACCAGCAGCGGGAGCTCGAGGGTCTCGATCTTGCGCAGGTTCTCGTAGCGATCGCGCAGGAGCAGGCGGGTCGGCAGCCAGGGGTAGAGGGCCGAGGCGACGTCCGCGACGGAGGTGAAGCTGCTCTCGAGGATCAGGGCTGCGGCCGGGACCTCGCTGGCGAGCTGCGTCGCGACTCCGCCGCCGAGGGACTCGCCGTAGAGGACGATGCGCTCGGGCTCGAAGCCGCGCTCGCGCAGCCAGCGGTAGGCGGCGCGCGCGTCGAGGCGCAGGCCCGGTTCGTGGGGACGGCCGCTGCTCGCGCCGTAGCCGCGGTAGTCGTAGAGCAGGACCGCGAAGTTCATCTCGCAGAAAGTGCGCGCCAGGGACGCGCGCTGCTCCAGGTTGCCCGCGTTGCCGTGGGAGACGAGCAGCGCGCCGCGCGGGGCGGCGCCCTGCGGCTCGATCCACCAGGCTCCGAGGCTCTCGCCATCCTCGGTCTCGAGGGTCAGGGCCTCTCCGACGAGGCCGTTCGAGGCGGGGCTGCCGCCCGGGGCGGGGCCCGGGAAGTAGAGCAGCCGGCGCTGCAGCAGGAACAGGGCCAGGCAGACCACGGCGTAGCCGGCGACGAGGACCAGGGAGAGCTTCAGCACGGCCTTCATCGTAGAGTCGTGGCCCCATGACGCAGGTGGAATCCAAGCGACGGGTCGCGCTGATCTCGACCGGCGGCACCATCGAGAAGACGTACGACGAGCTGAAGGGTGTGCTCTCCAACGAGCTCAGCGTGCTCGATGTGATGCTGGGTCAGCTGCAGCTCGGCGGGGTCGAGCTCGAGCGCGTCTCGCTGATGAACAAGGACAGCCTCGAGATGACCCCCGCGGACCACGCTCTGATCGCGCAGACGGCCCTCGAGTGCGCCGCGCGCTGTGATGGGGTGATCATCGTCCACGGGACGGATCGCCTGGCCGAGAGCGGTCATGCGATCTACGAGCGCAACCCGACGCCCGCCGTCCCCATCGTCCTGACCGGCGCCATGCGGCCCTTCGTCATGCGCACCACCGACGCCCTGCAGAACCTGGTCGAGGCGCTGCTCGCCGTGCAGATCGCGGCACCGGGGGTCTACGTCTCCATGCACAACAAGCTCCTCGCCTTTCCGGGCGTGGCCAAGGACCGCGAGCGGGGCACCTTCACCCGCGCCTGAAGCGACGCGGCGCTCAGCGCTGCTCTTCCCAGGCGCGCCGCGTGATGCCCCAGGTCTCGATCGGTCCGCCCAGCAGCTCGGCGGCGCTCTCATGGGTCTCGCCGATGCGTGCGGCGACGCGCTTCGAGGGCTCGTTGTCCGGGCGGATGAAGCTAGCCACGCGTTCACGCTGGAGGGAGTCGAAGGCCACCCCCAGGCAGGCCCGTGCCGCCTCGGTCGCGTAGCCCAGCCCCCAGTACCCGCGACCGAGCACCCAGCCCAGCTCGAACTCGGGCCAGCTCTCGGGCATCAGGAAGCCGACCTTGCCCAGGAGCACGCCGTCCGACTGACGTTCGACGGCGTAGTGGCCGAAGCCCAGGAGCTCCCAGTGCCCCAGGGTGGTCGCGATCTCGCGCCAGGCGATCCCCCGGGGTCGAGGCTTGCCGTCGCCCAGATAGCGGGACACCTCTTCGTCACCCATGATCGCGGCATAGGCTTCGAAGTCCTCGAGCCGGAACTGGCGCAGGAGGAGGCGGTCGGTGCTCAGGGCTTTCGGCGCGCTCATGAGAAGCGGAGGGGAGAGCTTTGTTGATAACGCCTTGGGACGACACGGGCGAAGGTTTTTGGGTCCCCGTTGGACAAAAGGGTCATATGGACCCATAATGAGGTCGAAATGACCTTTACAGACCCCCCGCGCAGGGCGCCCCTGCTCGCCACCGACAAGTACAAGCCTGTCATGGCGCGGGCCGGGTTCCCCCTGCGACGCGAGACCTTCGTCCTGTCGTTCCGGCGCGGTGGACCCTTCCATGTTCCCCTCGACCTGACGGCCTGGGTGCGCTCGCTCCTGCCGCGGGTCGAGGAGCAGGACCTGGCCTGGCTCGCCGCCCAGGGGATCCCCGCGGGTGAGGCCTACCGCAGCGCCCTCGAAGGGGAGGTCGAGGTGCACGCGCTCCCGGTCGGCGCCTGGTTCCTGGCGGGGGAGCCGCTGCTCAGCGTCACGGGGCCCTCGGCCCTGGTCTCGAGCCTCGAGGCGACCCTCGTCGGCGTGCGCTTCCCGATCCAGATCGCGTCCCTGGCCCACTCGTCGGACCCCCGGGACCTCGAGCGCCTGGCCACGCTGACCTGCGAGGAGGAGCGCGACGTCGTGCTCGAGACCCTCGACGCCCTTCGCGTCCCGGCACCGCGCAGGCTGCGCGTCGACGCGGCGGGCTACGCGAGCGCCGTGCGCGCGCGCACCCGCATCCTGCTCGAGGCCCTCGAGGATCCGACGCGCCTGGCGGAGGTCGGCCTGCGCGCCGCGACCTCGCCCCGGCAGCACGTCGCCGCCCTGCGCGCGGCCCGCGACGCGGGTCTCGTCGCCACCAGTCACCTCCTGGGTGCGCGCGAGCTGGGCCTGGTCCCGGCCGGCACCACGGGCCACGAGCACGTCCAGCGCTGGGGCGCGGACCCCGCGGCCTTCGCCGCTGCACGGGACACCCTCGCGGGCGAGGTCACCTATCTGCTCGACACCTACTCGACCCTCGCGAGCGGCCTGCCCGCCGCCCTGGAGGCCCTCGCCGCCGCGCCCGCGCGCCGCGCCTCCGTACGCCTCGACTGCGAGGCGACCATGGACGCTGACCTGCGCGCGACGGCTGCCGCCCTCGAGCACGCGGGCCTCCAGGCCGGCATCGTCCTCGGCGGGGGCATCGACGCCGAGCGCGTGCGCCACTTCGAGGCCCTGCGGCGCGAGCTCGGGCTGCCCCCCGAACGCGTGCGCTACCTCGTCGGCCAGCACCTGGTCGCGCCGCACGTGCCCCTGCCCACGCGCAGCGAGGTCAGCGCGGTCTACAAGCTGTCCAGGACCGGCGAGCGCGCGACGATGAAGTTCTCGGACGACCCGGGCAAGGCCAGCCTGCCCGGTGAAGCGGTCGTCTTCCGTCGCCTGGGCGGGCCCAGGGCGGGCCCCTTCGGGATCATCGGCCAGGCCGGGGAGGACGTCCCCGAGGGCTACGTCCTGCTCGACCAGGAGCGCGCGGCGGACTCGTGGCCGCGTCCCGAGGGCGGTGGGCCCGGGGAGCGCGTCGCCCTGAGCCCCGCGACGAGCCAGCTGTGCAACCAGCTGGAAGCCGAGCGCACGCGCAGCCTGCATCAGCCCCAGGGCCCGTCCCTCTCCGCCGCAACCCAGCACTAGAGCCATGCCTGTCCTCGACCCGAGCGCCCTGATCGACGACCGCGTAGCGGCCATCCGCCGTCTGCACCAGGAGTCCGGATTGGCGCGCGCCCAGCTCGACGTCTCCGGCGGCATCGACTCCGCCGTGATGGCGGCGCTGCTCGCCCGCGCCTTGGATCCGGCGCAGGTGATCACGGTGCACTCGTCCATCGACAGCGATCCGGCGGCGCTGGAGCGCGCGCGTGAGGTCACGCGGGCCTGCGGTCTGGCCCTGTGCGAGATCGAGCTGTCGGACCTGTTCCACAGCCTGGCCGACTCGATCCGCGAGAGCATGGTCGCCGCCGGACATGACCGAGCCCGCCTCGAGCGGCGGCTGGAGCAGCAGCCCATGGTCCTGGGCTCGGTGCGCTCGACCCTGCGCGCACCGGTGGGGCGCGCCTTCAACCGCTTCTTTGGTGGCGGCATCCGGCATGGCACTGGCAACGAGTGCGAGGATCGCTGGCTGCGCTTCTACCAGAAGGGCGGCGATGGCGAGGTCGACACCAACCCCCTGGCCATGCTCGCCAAGGGCGAGGTCTATCAGCTGGCCCACGCCCTCGGCGTCCCGGACTCGCTGATCGCCGCGCTGCCCACGCCCGACCTCTGGGCCCGGGGTGATGCCCACGACGACGAGGGCGAGATCGCGGCCCAGGTCGGCGTCGACCCCGCGCCGCACAAGTACTACGGCGCCATCGACCGTGGCACCGGCGCCTACGTCCGCGTGGGCTTGATCGAGCGCGTCTGCCGCTTCGACGACGCCACGGGTGGCGAGCTCTTCCGCGACCACGCGGACGAAGCCGCGCTGGTGCTGCGCGCCCTGGAGAGCGCGGCCTTTTCTGGCGTGGAGGCGAGCCAGATCGAGGCCCTCGTGCCCGCGGTGCGGCGGGTCGAGCGCTCGACACGCCACAAGCTGAACCCGGCCATCCCGACCCTCGGCTCGCGCGCCGAGCTGCTCGCGCGCGGGATCCTGACCAACGATCTGGCCCTCTAGGAGTCTGGGGACATGGAGCACACACGCTTGGAGCTGTTCGTGATCGACCCGCAGAACGACTTCTGCCACCCCGAGGGTTCGCTCTCGGTGCCCGGCGCGGCCGCGGACATGGACCGACTCGCGCGGCTCGTCGACCGGCTGCGTGGGCGCCTCGACGGGGTGCACGTCTCCCTCGACGGGCACCATCGCATGGACATCAGCCAGCCCCTGTGGTGGCTCGACCGGGAGGGGCGCGCCCCGGCTGCGTTCACGCGCATCGAGCCGGACGCCGTGCGCGCAGGGGACTTCAGCACGGCGGACCCGCGCTCCCTCGAGCGCTCCCTCGCATACCTCGACGCGCTCGAGGCCCGCGGGCGCTACCCGCACGTGATCTGGCCCTACCACTGCTTGATCGGCGACGCGGGCCAGGCGATCTGGCCGCGCCTGGCCGAGGCCTTGCATGCCTGGGAAGAGCGCTTCCTCGTGCCTGAGTTCGTGCACAAGGGCGCGAACCCCTGGACCGAGCACTTCTCGGCGGTCGAGGCCGAGGTGCCCGATGCCGAGGACCCCGCGACCCAGACCAACAGCGCGCTGGTCGCTGCCCTGGAGCAGGCGGACACGATCCTCCTGGCGGGGGAGGCCCTGTCCCACTGCCTCGGCAACACCGCCCGCGACCTGGCGCGGCACTTCTCGCGCCGGGACAGCCTGCGCAAGCTGGTGCTCTTGACCGACGCCTCGTCCCCCGTGCCCGGCTTCGAGCGCGAGGCGCAGGAGCTCGTGCGCGAGCTCTGCGCCCAGGGCATGCGTACGGCGACCACGCGCAGCGTCCTGGCGGCGGCTTGATGGCCAGGAAGGACGATCATCCGCGGCCGGCGCTGACGGTCGACGTCGTGGTCTTCACGATCCTCGACTCGGACCTGAAGCTGCTCCTGATTCGCCGCGACCTCGAGCCCTACCGCGACTCCTGGGCCCTGCCCGGGGGCTTCGTGCGCGAGGACGAGGACCTGATGCGCGCCGCCGAGCGTGAGCTGACGGAGGAGACCAGCTTGCCGCGCGAGCATGTCTTCCTCGAGCAGCTCTACACCTTCGGCGCCCCCGCCCGGGACCCCCGCGAGCGTGTCGTCAGCGTCGCCCACTACGCCCTGGTGCGGCCCGAGCTGGTGCCCCTGGCGCGGGCTGCGAGCGACGCGGCGGAGACGCGCTGGTACTCGGTCGCGTCCGAGCTCCCGGGGCTCGAGCTGGCCTTCGACCACGAACAGATCGTCGAGCTGGCCCTCGAGCGCATCCGCGGAAAGCTCGACTACGCACCGATCGGCTTCGAGCTGGTTCCGCGCACCTTCACGGTCAGCGAGCTGCGCGGCGTCTTCGAGGCGATCAAGGGCACGAGCTACGACCCGGCCAACTTCCGCCGCCGCTTCCGGCGCATGCTGACGGACAAGGTCATCGAAGAGGCCCCGGGCAAGCGCCAGACGGGGGCCAGGCCGGCGACCGTGTACCGCTTCACCGCCGGGGGCTGAGCCGACTCGGCTCGCGCTCACTCCAGCTCGCGGATCTCGACGCGGCGGAACTCGATCGGGTGGCTCTCGGCCTGCAGCGAGAGGTAGCCCGAGGTCAGGGCCCGTGCGGCCCCCGACGCGAGCAGGCGTTGGGCGTCCGGGTCGTTCTCGTCGAGCTGCGGCGCCGAGTACTCGAGCACCAGCTCGCCCTCGACATAGTGGCGGATCGACTCGTCCCCGTGGACCTCGATCTCCAGCTGAACCCAGCCGTCCCCGTGGTACGTCTCGGAGCTCGAGTTCGTGCAGTGGCGGCGCACCAGCTCGTCCTGCATCACGACGTGGGTGCCCGGGGTGCAGAGGTTGGCCGTGGGGCGCTCGCCCTGGCCGGGGCCGCCGAGCATCTGGGCCTCGATCGAGACCGGGAACTCCTGCTCGAGCGTCATCGAGTCGGGGGCCTGGCCGTGGAGCATCACGCCGCTGTTGCGGAAGGCCCAGCCCGGACCCCCCTTGGCCTGCTGGCCGAGGAAGCGGTACTCGATGCGCAGTCTGTAGTGGGAGAAGGGCGCGTCGTAGATCAGGTGACCGAAGCGTCCGTCGAAGCTGTCGTACTGGTCGTAGGACACGCGCAGCAGGCCGTCCACGACGCGGAAGGTGTCGCCGAAGTTGTCGTCGAGGGCGTGGCCGCGGATCTTCACGCGCCAGCCGGAGAGGTCGCGGCCGTTGAAGAGCGCCGTCCAGCCTTCGTCCGTGGCGGGCTCCTCGGCAGGCAATGCCCGGGCCTCGGCGCGCAGCTCGGGCAGGTGACGCGGTCCCGGGGCGTCGGGTCCGTCCTTGAAGAACTCGAGGTAGTCGGCGATCGGGCCCATGCCCAGCTCCCCGCGCAGCTCGTCGAGGCGCGCGAAGTCCTCGCAGGGCATGAGCACCGAGCCGAACTGCGGGGAGACGCCGATCTGCGAGCCGTAGCGCTGCAGGCGTCCCATGCGCAGCTCGAAGCGGTCGTGCAGCAGGGCGTAGGCCTGGGAGCCCAGGCGACCGGCGCGCACGTCCGCCTCGATGTGCGGCAGAGCGCTGCGCATCAGGCGTGTGTCGGGGGCGTGCTGCACGATCAGGAACGCGGCGTCGGCAGCGGCGGTCCCGAAGCGCTCGGCATCGATCCAGCCCAGCTCCTCGACGACCTGCATCAGGAACGCGACGTTGTCCGCGTCGACCCGTCCCATCTCGGACATCTCTTCGGACGTCGGCTGGCCGCCGAACTGGCGCACGCGCTGGTCCTCGTCCCGGCGCCGTGCCAGCTCGTCCGTCAGCTCCGCCACCGTGTCGGCGTCGAGCGCGATGTCCGTGGGCCAGTCGTAGGGCTCGACCAGGAGCGCGCGTGGGACCTCGCAACGTTCGAGAGCGAGGTGGTAGCCGTCCCCCTCCACGTGCAGGCCTGCGCCGTCGTCGTGGGTGTGCACCTCGAGCTCGATGAAGCGACCCCAGCTCTCGAGGCTGGCGTGCCCGGCTTCGATCTCGGCGCGGTAGAACGTCGGCTCGTCGCCGCGCAGCCAGCCGACGCGCGAGCCGTCGAACCAGATCACTTCAGTCGGCCCCTCTTCCGCGCTGAGCCACGCGCCTTGGAGTTCGGCGGCGTCTTGGAGGGCGAGGGAAGAGAGCAGGGCGAGGAAGAGCATGGCTTCTAGTAGGTGGGGGCGGGTGCCGGCGTGTTGCCGAGGATCGTCTCGATGCGTGTACGCACACCGTCGTCGAGCTTTTCGAGCACCTCGAGGGCGCCGAGGTTCTCGCTCAGCTGGGCCGGGCGCGAGGCACCCAGGATGACCGTGCTGACGTTGGGGTTGGACAGGCACCAGGCCAAGGCCAGCTGGGCCAGGGACGCGCCCAGGTCGGCGGCGATCGTCTCCAGCTCGCGGGCCTTCTGGATCTGCACCTGACCCTCCTCGCTCTCGAGGCGCTCCTTGAGGAAGCCGTAGGCCTCGATCGTCATGCGCGAGCCCTCGGGGATGCCCTTGGCGTACTTGCCCGTCAGCACGCCCGAGGCCAGGGGCGACCAGATGGTGGTGCCCAGGCCGTCGGTCTCGTACAGGCGCGCGTACTCGCGCTCGACCTTGTCGCGTACGAACATGTTGTACTGCGGCTGCTCCATGGTCGGCCCGACCAGGCCCAGGGCGCGCGCCACGCCGTGGGCCTCGGCGATCTGATCCGCGTTCCATTCGGAGGTGCCCCAGTAGAGCACCTTGCCCTGGGCGATCAGGTCGTTCATGGCGCGCAGCGTCTCCTCGATGGGCGTGGCCACGTCGGGGCGATGGCAGAAGTACAGGTCGAGGTAGTCGACCTGCAGGCGCTCGAGGGCGGCGTGGCAGGCGTCGTGCACGTGCTTGCGCGACAGGCCCTTCTGGGTCGGGAGCTCGCCGCCCCAGAAGACCTTGGACGACACGCAGTAGGTGTCGCGCCCCCAGCCGAGCTGCTTGAGCACGCGACCCATGATGCGCTCGGACTCGCCGGCCGCGTAGACCTCGGCGTTGTCGAAGAAGTTGATCCCCGACTCGTAGGCGAGCTTCATCAGCTCGCTGGCTGCGGAGTCGTCGACCTGGTTGGCGAAGGTGACCCAGGAGCCGAAGGAGAGGGCACTGAGCTGCAGCCCGGAGCTGCCGAGGCGTCGATATTGCATCGCCGCAAGATAACGCGTGCGCGGCCGGCCTCGGCCAGAAGCTGCCCCGGGCCCGGGTCCATGTGGGTCCGCGCCTACCTGGAGCCGAGTACGCGGAAGTCTGGGAAGGAGGCGCCGGCGTTCAGGGGGAGGCCCGCGGGACAGCGCGCTTCGGCTCGCTGCTTGAGGTTGCCCAGGTTCGAGCGCACGACGGTCAGTCGGGCCAGGGCATCCTCGGGCACGCCGGCCAGGTCGAAGCCGTGCCGGCGCACGACGAGCCAGGCGACGCGTTCCCCCGAGCTCGTGTCGAGGGGCAGAAAGACGTCGCGCCCCGCCAGCCACAGGAAGTCGTCGCTGGTCGACTCGAAGTCGCATACCAGGCGGCCCTGGGCGTCGATGCGCGTCAGGCTGCGCAGGCGGCAGGAGTAGCGCCCGTACCAGAGCGGGAGCTTGCCGCGGAAGTCGTGGCTGACGCCGGCGAAGGGCTGGCCTGTCGCGTCCACTCCGCGCACGTAGCCGGCCTCGACCGGACGCAGCGCGTCGTAGCGCACACCGCGGTCCTCGCGGTAGTGCCGGTAGTCGTTCTCGGCCGCCTTGATCGTTGCCGGGTCCGCGCGGATCAAGGTCGCGACCTGCCAGGCCTGCACCTCGCCTTCGAGCTGGTTCCAGGGCGGGCCCTCGGCGGCCAGGGGCCAGGCCGCAGCCTCGAGCATGCTGTCGCGTCCATGTCCACTCCGCGGGTCCCAGTCGCCGCGGAACTGATCGTCGAACAGGAGCTCCGACAGGCCGGCGCCCCAGTCGGCCAGGAGCTTGGGGGCGCGCCCGTGCAAATCGGCGAACCAGGCGTCGCGCTCTGCGCCCTCGAGCTCCGAGGCGGCCGAGACCAGGTCGCCGAAGCAGCGCAGGGTCCGGCCGCGGGAGTCCTCGACGCGGAAGCGCAGGGCGATCAGGCGCTCCATCTCCGCCAGCAGATCGCGGCCTGCTGCGCGGCGCGCTTCGGGCAGGCGCAGGCGCAGGTCGAAGCCCGCACTCCCGAGGTCCGCCGCGTCGATCTGGCGTGCCCGGACTTCGAAGTCCCCGGGTCCGAGGTCGGCCGCCGCGTCCTGCCCGAGGGTGGGGGTGCTGAGGGCCAACAGGGCGAGAAGCGGGGCGGTTCCGTGGGCCATGGTCGGGCGGCAGCCGCCAGGCCCAATGATATCCCGCCCGCTGTACTCCAGCCGCTAGCGGGCGTCCGCCGCCGGGGAGGCGCGTTCGATCCTGCGTGCCTCGAGGCTCTCGCGGAAGACGATCACCTCGGGGAACTCCAGGGCCAGGTGCGCGACGACGGCGTCCAGCTCGGCGGGCGGGATGTGGCAGGCGACCAGGGTGTCCGCGTGGAAGTGCTCGCGCACGATGCGGCGGCCCGGGCCGGACTGGAAGTACCAGTAGGGCACGAGGGCCACGTCGAGCTCGCGCGAGGCCAGGTCGTAGGGCGCGAAGTGGGCGGGGTCCATGGCGGCATCCCCGACGTGCAAGAGGCGCAGGCCGCCGATCGTCAGCAGGTGGCCCAGGTTCTGAATGCCCGCGAAGCGGCCGGTTCCGTGGGAGAGGCGCAGGACCTCGACCGAGAGCTCGCCCTGGCGCAGGAGCTCGGCTTCACCCGGCTGCGGAAGGACCGTGCGCACGCGGGCCGAGTCGGCCGCCAGCGGCGCGCACTCCTTGCCCAGGGCAGCGACCACGTCCTCGGAGCTGGCGAAGAGGGTCTCGGGCGACGCGTTCAGGAAGGCGCAGGCGGGGCCGGCCTGGAAGTGGTCGGCGTGGACGTGGCTGGCGAGGGCCATGTCGATCGAATCGAAGGGGGCCTCGGCCGCGGCCAGGAGCTCCAGGGCGTCGGCCGAGAGCGCCGCGTAGCCGACGTAGGGCCGCTCCAGGAAGCCGTCGATCAGCACGGCGTCCTCGCCAGCGCGGATCAGGAAGCCCTCGTTGGCGAGGTGCAGTAGCTCGACCGCCGGCGGTGAGCCGGCGGCCGTGGCGTCCTGGGGCTCCTGGGCCCGTGGGCTACCCGGGTGCAGTGCGCCCGCGCCGGCGATCAGGGTCAGGAGCAGGGCGCGCATGTCACAGGTTCACGTTGGGGACACTGCTGTCGAGCTTCTTGACCTTGCGCTTGCGGATACGTTGCGTGCGCTCGGGGACCAGGTCCTTCATCGACTCGCGCTTGCCGAAGCAGAGCAGGCGATCCTCGGCCTCGAGCACGCGCTCGCCGCGCGGGTTGGGGATCACGGTCCGGCCCCGGCGCAGGCTGAGCACGGCCACGTCCTTCTCGCGCAGCCCCGACTCGATCAGGGACTTGCCGACGAACTCGGAGCCCGCGGGCACGTGCATCTCGACCACGCCGTAGCCGCGGCTGACGGTCAGGCGCTGGCGCACGTCCAGCTCGGGGAACTTCACGTGCTCGGAGATGTACTCGATGATCGAGCCGGCGATGTCCAGCTTGGTCGCGCCCTCGATGCCCTCCAGGCCCGGGCTCGAGTTGACCTCCATGATCTGCGGCCCGCTCGCGGACTCGAGCATGTCCACGCCAGCCACGCCCAGGTTCATGATCTGCGCTGCGCGCACCGCGGCCTCGGCGTACTCGGGCTCCAGCTCGATGGCCTCGGTGCTGCCGCCGCGGTGGACGTTGCTGCGGAACTCGGCGCCCTGGGCGGTACGCCGCATGGCGGCGACCACGCGCTCGCCGATGACGAAGGCGCGCACGTCGCGGCCCTTACTCTCGGAGACGAACTTCTGGATCAGCACGTTCTGCCGCGTGCTCTGCAGGGTCTCGATGATCGCCTCGGCGATCTTGATCGTGTCGGCCAGGATGACGCCCACGCCCTGGGTGCCCTCGAGCAGCTTGATGATCACCGGTGCGCCGCCGACGCGCTCCAGGGCCGGCAGCACGTCCGAGCGCAGCTTCACGAACTCGGTGTGCGGGATGCCGAGGTCGTGCTTCGACAGGATCTGCAGCGAGCGCAGCTTGTCGCGCGAGTTCATGATCCCGCCGGAGCTG
>JAJFFA010000071.1 GCA_021776885.1 Planctomycetota bacterium | reverse complement strand
CCCTCGAACCAGGCGTTCCTGGCCAGCCAGACGTTGTTGCGCGGGCTGGGGTGCGGCAGGGGCAGCTCTCCAGGCAGGTGCTCGCGCCAGGCGCGCACGGTGGCCGTCAGGCTCGGGCCGCGGCGGCGGGCGAGGTAGTGGCGCTGGGCATGGTGACCGACGAGCAGGGTCAGGCGCAGCTTCGGCATGAGCTCCAGCAGCGGCGCGTGCCACTCGGGCGCGCACTCGGGACGCGGCGCCAGGTCGCCGCTCTTGCCCGTTCCCGGGTAGCAGAAGCCCATGGGCAGGATGGCGAAGCGCCGCGGGTCGTAGAAGCGGGCGCAGTCGACGCCCAGCCAGTCGCGCAGGCGCTCGCCGCTCGGGTCGTCCCAGGGCACTCCGCTGGCATGCACGCGTCGGCCCGGCGCTTGCCCCACGATCAGGATGCGCGCGTCTTCATGGGCAGCGAGCACGGGGCGCACGCCGTGGGGCAGGTGTGGCGCACACAGGTCGCAGCGACGGACCCGGGTCAGGAGTGTGGAGAGGGCGCTCAAACGAGGGGCACGTACTGCCGCGCGCTCGAGCTGACGCGCTCGTCCGGCGTCAGGATGCCGCGCAGGTTGAGGGGGTCCGCGGCCGCGACCTGCAGCGGCATCTCGGACTCGCCCTCGACCTGCGGCAGGCCCTCGCGGCGGATCTTGCGCAGCAGCGGCACGGCCTCGGGCAGGGCGAACTGTTCGCCGGCGAAGCGCGCCACGAAGCGGCCGCCGCGCACTTCGCCGCGCAGCTCGAGGGCGCGCAGGGCACGCACCAGGTCACGCCAGGGGATCGGCTGGCGCTCGCGCTCGAGGACGCGCCGGAAGACGACGCCCCAGCGCGCGAGCAGGGTGCGGGCCACGTGCTCGACGGGGGGGCTGGCTGGCAGGTCCTTGCGCAAGAGGCTCCAGCGGCCGGCCATCACCGGGCGCTGGCGCGCGCGGCGCTGGGAGGAGAGCAGGAGCTGGCGCACGGAGGCGAAGGAGTCGCTCGTGATCCAGCCCAGGGCGATCAGCTCCTCGGCGCCGCGCTCGAAGTCGCTGGGCAGAAGCTCGCTGGCGGCCTCGAGCTCGGCAGGGAAGGTCGCACCGCGCTCCTCGAGGGTCTCGAGCAGCTTCTGGGCGGGCCAGGTCGCCGGCTCGTCCGGCTCGCTGCTGAGCCCGAGCCACGCACCGAGGTCGGCGCGCGGCACGAGGCAGACCGGGGTCGAGCGCAGGGCGGCGCGCGACGAGCCCCACAGCCGGCCCCAGGCGACCTCGCCGGAGAACGCCAGCTGGTCGAGCCATTCGGGCAGATAGCCGGTGATGCGCGCGGCGAGGATGCGCTTCTCCCAGGCCGCGCTCGGCGCCTCGTAGCCGGCGAGCTGGCGCACGACCTCGGCCACACCGCGTGGGCCGCTGAGCCGATGGCCCGGGGCGACGTGCTGCCAGGCGCCGAGGAAGCGCAGGTAGTCGGCGGCCGAGACGGGTTCGATCTCGCGCCGCAGGGTCTCCAGGGTGGCGCGCTGGATGCGTGCCAGGAGGCGCCGGTCGCACCAGCCGTCGCGCCCGTCGAAGCGCACCTTGAGCACATGGCCTTGCCCCTCGAGCACGCGCATCAGCGGATCGTCCGAGTGCACGGGGCCCAGAGCCTCCATCCGCCCGCGCAGCACCTGGGCCTCGTCGCGCGTGGCCTCGAGGGCGAACCAGCGCTGGCCCTCGCGCACGACGCGGCCCGCGGCGGCCAGGGTCTCGAGCCACGGCAGCCAGTCGCCGACCTCGTCCTGGGCCAGGAAGCCCATCCAGGACAGGGCCTCGTGCAGCTCCTCTGCGCTCTCGGGGTCGGGCCAGGCCTCGGCGCGCACGCGCGCGATGGCCTTGGGGTCGAGCTGCGCCAGCTCGTCGGCGGTGCGCGGGTCGAGCAGGCGGCGCGAGAGCACGGCCTGGGTGCGACGCTCCTCGAGGGGCGCGTCGTCGAGGAAGCCGTAGGGGCGCGAGGTCAGGATCGCGCGGGCGAAGGGCGAGGGCTCGGGGGTGTCGATCGTGACGACGCGAATCTCGCCCGCCGCCAGCCCCTCGAGCACCTCGATCAGGCCGTCGAGGTCCATCACCTCGTGCAGGCAGTCGTGGATCGTCTGGTCGACGATCGGGTGTCCCTCGGGAATCTCGATGTCGCCGGCGGGCAGGGTCTCGCCGCAGGCCATCACGGCGGGGAAGGCCGCGGCCAGGAGGTCATCGGCGCGCATGCGCAGGATCGGCGCGGGGGTGCGCTTGCCGCCGCGCGAGCGCTCGAGCAGCAGCGAGCGCGTGATGTTCCAGCGCCAGCGGGTCTGGAAGAAGGGCGCGGCGAGCAGGGCCTGGGTCAGGGTGCGCTGCGCGCTGGCGGGCGAGAGGTAGCCGAGGACCTCGTCGAGGTCGAAGGAGTGCTGCGGGCCGAGGGAGAGGACGATGGCGTCCTCGTTGGCGGCGGCCTGTAGCTCGAAGCCGAAGCTGCGGCAGAACTTCTTGCGCAGGGCGAGCCCCAGGGCGCGGTTGGTGCGGCCGCCAAACGGAGCGTGCAGCACGAGCTGCATGCCGCCGGCCTCGTCGAAGAAGCGCTCGAGCACGATGCAGGTCTGGGTGGGGATCGCGCCCAGGGCGTCGCGGCCGGCGCGCAGGTAGCTGCGCAAGGATAGGATGGCATCGGCCTCGAGGTCGCCCTCGGCTTCGAACCAGCCGTCGTCGACTCCGTTCTCGCGGATGTCCGCGATTTCCCTCGACAGCTCGCGCGTGCGTGCGGGGGCTTCGCCGACCCAGAAGGGCAGGGACGGGGGCGCGCCCTGGGCGTCGGCGACGCGCATGGCTCCGCTCTCGACCTTGAGCACGCGCCACGAGGTGTTGCCCAGCTGGAAGATGTCGCCCGCGCTCGACTCGATGGCGAAGTCCTCGTCGACCTGGCCGACCATCACGCCCTCGGGCTCGAGCAGGACGCGGTACTGGGTCGTGTCGGGGATCGCACCGCCCGAGGTCAGCGCGGTGATGCGGGCGCGCTTCGTGGCGCGCACGCGGGCGCCGACGCTGTCGCGCGAGAGCAGGCCGCCGCGGCCGCTGGCCTGCACCGAGTGCAGGGCCAGGCAGGCGTCGAAGCGCTCACGCGCGAGTTCGCGGTAGGGCCAGGCGCGGCGCAGCGTCTCGAACAGCTCGTCCTCGGACCAGTCCTCGGGCACGCAGGCGGCGACCGCTTGCTGGGCCAGGATATCGAGCGGGGCGGAGGGCTGGGGGGTGCGGTCGAGTCGGCCGCCGCGCACCGCGCGCAGCAGCGCCGCGCCCTCGACCAGCTCGTCGGGGGTGAGGGGGAACAGGCGCCCCTTGGGAGTGCGTCCGACGCCGTGGCCCGAGCGGCCGACGCGCTGCAGGAAGGCGGCGATGGAGCGCGTCGTGCCGACCTGAACGACCAGGTCGACGTCGCCGATGTCGATGCCCAGCTCGAGGGACGCGGTGGCGACCAGGGCGCGCAGGTGCCCGGCCTTGAGGCGCTGTTCGGCGTCGAGTCGGCGCTCCTTGGAAAGGCTCGAGTGGTGGCAGGCGATGGCGCGCTCGCCGCACAGCTTGGAGAGCTCGGCGCCGACGCGCTCGGACAGCTTGCGCGTGGTCACGAAGATCAGGGTCGTGCGGTGCTGCTCGATCAGCTCCGCGATGCGGGCGTAGATCTCGGCCCAGGTCTCGTGGGAGCAGATGGCCTCGAGCGGGGAGTCGGGGATCTCGAGGGCCAGGTCGAGGGTGCGCAGGTGACCCTCGTCGATCAGCGTGCACTCGCGCCCGGCGCCGACCAGAAAGCGCCCCACGTCGGCCAGGGGTTTCTGGGTCGCCGAGAGTCCGATGCGCTGCAGGGCGCCGCCGTTGGCGCGCACCAGGGCGTCGAGGCGCTCGAGGGAGAGGGCCAGGTGCGAGCCGCGCTTGTCGCCCAGAACGGCGTGGATCTCGTCGACGATCACGGTGCGCACCGTGGAGAGGACGCGTCGGCCGCCGTCGCTGGTGAGCAGGATGTAGAGGCTCTCCGGCGTGGTGACGACGACGTGCGGGGGGCGCTTCGTCATCGCCGCGCGCTGGCTAGGGGGCGTGTCCCCGGAGCGCACGAAGACGCGCACCTCGGGCAGGGACGGATCGCGCTCGCGCAGCTCGGCCAGGGGGCCGGCGAGGTTCTTCTGGACGTCGTTGCCGAGGGCCTTGAGCGGCGACACGTAGAGCACGCGCGTCTCGTCCGCCAGGGCGTCGCCCTGGGAGAGCAGCTGGTCGAGGGCGAAGAGGAAGGCGGCCAGGGTCTTGCCGGAACCGGTGGGGGCCGCGATCAGGGTGTGGGCGCCGCTGGCGATGGCGGGCCAGCCGCGCACCTGGGGCGGCGAGGGCTCGCCCAGGGTCTCGCGGAACCAGGTCTGGACGCTGGGGTGAAAGGCGTGCATGGCGTGGTCCGAGGATAGCCGGGCGCGGCCAGGGGCGGGTGAGCACCCTGACGGCTCCTGCCAGCGGGCGTTTGCCGCCGGGCCGGGGACGGGACAGAATCGGATCCAGCCCCGCTCGCCGCCCCCTGCCTGCTTGCCGATGAACCCCGACCTCTTTCCCCTGACGACTGGCTTGGTCGCGCTCGCCACCCTCGCGTGCCAGGCGCCGAGTCGCGACGTCGAGGTGCAGGGACTCGAGGTCTTCAGCCTGCGCGGAGGCGCCGGACTGGCGGTCCTGCACAGCTCGAGGCAGGACGATCAGAGCTTCGAGGGCAGCCTCGACGGGGAGGACGTGGCTTTCGCCCTGGGCTTCGGCTACCGCGCTCTGCCCTTCCTGTCCATCGAGTCCGCCTACAGCAACCTGGGCGAGCTGGAGTTCAACGGCACGTTCAACGGAGCGTCGAGCGCCGGCACGCTCGAGACGACCGGCACCCAGGCGACGGTCCTGGGCCACTGGCCCGTGGGGAACGGGTTCGAGCTCCTGGGTGAGGTCGGGCTCTTCGCCTGGCAGTCGGAGGAGCGGGAGAGGCTTGGCGGAGCTTCGGACGACGACGCCTTCGAGGGCGTCGATCCCCTGATCGGGCTGGGTCTCCAGGCCGTCCTGGCCGAGGCCTTGGCGGCGCGCCTGTCCTGGACCCACTACTTCGACCTGAACGAGGACGGGGCGGACGTCCTGCTCCTGCAGCTCCTGTACTTCCTGTGAACGACATGGACGACTCCCGCCTCGCGACGCTGAAGCATGCAGAACCAAGAGATCGCCGAACTGCTCGAGTCCATCGCCAGCCTGCTGGAGGTCGACGACGCCGGATGGTTCAAGGTACAGGCGTACAAGAACGCCGCCGACACGATCCGCTCGCACCCCGAGTCCCTGGCGCAGATGGTGCGCGACGGGCGCGA